>JAYTQP010000544.1:0-1805 GCA_043746675.1 Rhodospirillales bacterium
AATTTGTTCGCCTTCATGGCGGTGGCGCGGCCAGGGGATGCGATCATCGTGCCGCCGGCCAGCATCGGCGGCCACGTGACCCACCATCTGGATGGTTGCGCCGGGCTGTATGGGTTGGACATCCACCCGGCGCCGGTGGACGCCGATGGCTTCACCGTCGATCTGGACGGGTTGCGCGCTTTGGCGCAGCGGGTGCGGCCGAAACTTGTTACGATCGGGTGCAGTATCAATTTGTTTCCGCATCCGGTTGGCGCAATCCGGGCGATTGCCGATAGCGTCGGCGCGCGGGTGCTGTACGACGCCGCCCATCTGTCCGGCATGATCGCCGGCCATGCCTGGCAGCAGCCATTGGCCGAAGGTGCGCATCTGATGACGATGAGCACTTACAAAAGCCTCGGCGGGCCGCCGGCGGGGCTGGTGTTGACCAACGACGCTGGGCTGGCGCAGGCGCTGGACCGGATCGCCTATCCCGGCATGACGGCGAATTTCGATGCGGCGAAGGCCGCCGCGATGGCGATCACCTTGCTGGACTGGAAAGAATTTGGTCGCGCCTACGCGGCGGCGATGGCGGAAACCGCCCAGGCACTGTCCGCCGCGCTGATCGCGCGCGGGTTGCCGGTTTTCACCACCTCGCGCGGCGCCACCTCGTCGCACCAGTTTGCGCTGCGGGCCGATAGCGTCGGCGGTGGCCAGACGGCGGCGAAACGGCTGCGCCGCGCCAATATCCTGTCTTGCGGGATCGGCCTGCCCGGCGCGGCGGTGGATGGCGACACCAACGGGCTGCGCTTCGGCACCAACGAAATCGTGCGCTGGGGCATGACCGTGGCTGATATGCCCGCCCTCGCCGATCTGATTGCCCAGGCGCTGGTCGGCAATGTGGCGCCGGAAGCGGTGGCTGCCGAGGTCACGGCGTTTCGCCGGCGCTTCGACCGGCTACATTTTGTCCGCCCGTAGAGGCGTTATCGGGTCAGCCGCAGCACCTGGAGCGAGGTCAGCCAGCCCACCAGCGGGAAAATCGTCAGCACGCCGAACAGAATGGCGGCGCTGATGCCGAGCGAGACCGGGGTGGCGGCAAGCGGCAGGCCGGCGAGGTTGGCGACCATGCCGGCGATGGCGGAGCCGAACACCGAGGCCAGGGTTTGCGTGGTGGTGATGAAAGGCCCGGCGGTTGCGCGCGATTCGGCCGGTGCAACCGCCATCATCAGCGCGCCCAGATGCGACCAGCTCAGCCCGATGCCGATGCCGATCAGCCCCTGCCCGGCCACCACGGCCATATAAGGTCCGGCCGACAAGGCCCAGGCATTGACCATGATGCCGAGCAGCATCAGCGGCGCGCCGACCGCGATCGACAGCCGAACCTGCGCCCGGTTGGCCGCCGCGGTCACCAGCGAGGCGCCGGTCCAGGTCAGTGCCACGGTGGCGCTAGCATAGCCGGCCAAGATCGCCGAGACGCCATGCCCGGCCTGCAACAGATACGGCACGAACAGCCCCGGCGTGGTCGAAAGGATCAGAAAGCCAAGGGTGGCCGAAACCGCGCCGATCGGCACCATCGGGTTGAAGGCACCTTTCGGCAGCAGGCGCACCCCGGCCTTGCCGTCCAGCCAGAGCACGGCGGCAACCAGCGCGATGGCGACGGCGATGCCCAGGGTGGAATGCAGCGCCCGGCCGGACAGGCCGCCGGTGCTCAACGCCATCGCGGCAGCGGCCAGCAGCAGCAGGCGCAGGCCGGGGAAGCGGCCGCGCGGCGGCGCGCCTTCGATCTGCGCCGGCAGCACACGCTCGCCGATCAGCAGGAACAGCAGCCC
>JAYTQP010000545.1:0-2552 GCA_043746675.1 Rhodospirillales bacterium
TCTTCTGAATTGGTCAGCTTGCCGATCAGCGCGTTGGCGGTTGGAACAATGGCGCCGACGAACATGCCGACCCCGAAACGCTCCGCCACGAACCAAGTGTAGCTGCTGGTGAAAGCCTGCGGCAGGGTCAGCAGCGCGGCGCCGCCGAGGGCTATCAGCAAGACCGCACGCTCGCCCACTCTGTCGGACGTGCGGCCCAACAGCGGCACCGCTACCACGCCGGCCAGCCCGGTGGCGGAAAACGCGAACCCGGCCAGTGTCGCAACATTGCCGACATTACCGACCAGTTCCTTCACGTGCAGCGAAATCACCGGCTGGATCGCCTGCACCGCGAACTGGGCGAACATCAGCACCAGCACCAGCACCAATGCCGCCATGCCAGGGATCAGGGTCATGGCGCGAAACGCGGTCGCCAATTTCACCTTCGGGTTGTCGCCTTTCGGAGGGGTGAAACGTTCCGGCACCAAAATCCAGCACATCACGAAGGCCAGGATCGAAAGCGAGCCGCCGATCACGAACGGAAGCCGATAGCTGCCGGTGATATCCACCAGAATGCCGCCGAGCAGCGGCCCCATCAGCGATCCGATCAGTTGCCCGGTGCTGAGCATGCCGAGCGCATAGCCCAACCGCGCGCCCGGCACCTGGCTGGCGATCAGCACCACGGAGGCCGCCGAAAATCCAGCCCCGGCCCCCATCAGGATGCGCAGCGCCAGCATGTGCCAGACATTTTGCGCCAGCGACATCATGATGGTGAAAATCCCGATCGCCAGCGCCGACCGCAACACCATCACCTTGCGCCCGGTGCGATCCGATAGCCGCCCCCACATCGGCGCCGCGAAGGCCGCCACCAGTGAGGTAATCGACGACAAGGCGCCCGACCAGAGATCGACCGCTTCCGGCGTGGTGACGCCGAGATGCGGCAGGAACAGCGGCATCACCGGGCTGAGGAAGGTGAAGGATAGGGTCATGATCACCTGCACCGCCACCATCGTCCACAAGGTTAATTGCCATTGCGGCGAGGTTTCCGGCGTTGTCGCTGCCTGATCGGCCATGCAAATCCATCCCGTTTGGGGCAATGATCGGCGTGCTGCAACGCGGTGTAAAGCAATCGTTGGCGGTGCGTTGGCGATAATCGCCCCGGTTGAAGCGCCGATCCTCGCTCTGATCGCGTGAACCGGATTTCAGGGCGATTTCGCCGAAAATCAGCGCTCTAACCCAGCAGCACGGCCTTGCCGATCACCTCGCGGTTGATAATGGCTTCCAGCGCCGCTTTGGCTTCAGCCAGCGGAAAACGGTGCGAAATGCGCGGCTTCAGCTTGCCCTCGCCGGCCAGTTGCAGCAGGATTTTGATGTTGGCCGCTGCCACCGCGGGCTGGAACTCCTGCAGGCCGCCGATCCGCACGCCGATCGCCTCGGCGCCCTTGATGAGCAGATGGTTGGTCTTGGCCAGCGCCGGCCCGCCGCCGAGGAAGCCCAGGATCAGCAGCCGCGCGCCCCAATTCAGGCAGCGCATGCTTTCATCGAACACCGCAGCCCCGATCGGGTCGTAGACGATATCCACGCCCTTGCCGCCGGTCAGCGCCTTTACCTGATCGCGGAAGCCAGCGCGATAATCCAGCACATGATCGGCACCTTCTTCCAGGCAGGCGGCGCGCTTGGCCTCGGTGCTGGCGGTGGCGATCACCCGGCCACCGAACAATTTGGCGATCTGGATGGCGGCGATCCCGATGCCGCCGGCCGCGCCATGGATCAGCACCCATTCGCCCGGTTGCAGCCGCCCTTTTTGCAGCAGCGCGTGATAGGCGGTGTGGTAGGCGCCCTTGAACACCGCCGCTTCCTCCACCGACATTCCGGCCGGAATCAGATCGCAGGCCGACGCCTTGGCGTTCGACAACGTGCAGAACGCCCCCGCGCTCGGCCGCCCGATCACCTTGTCGCCGATGGCGAAGCCCTCCACGCCAGGCCCCACCGCTACCACCGTGCCGGCGGCTTCGCCACCGGGGATGAAGGGCGGTTCCGGGCGGGTCTGGTAGGTGCCGGCGAGCATCAGAACATCGACCATCTGCACGCCGCGGGCTTCCAGGCGAATCTGGATTTCGCCCGCGCCGGGCGGTGTCGGATCGGGCTGTTCCCGCATTGCCAGAACCTCTGGTCCGCCAAACGCCTCACACACCACTGCCTGCATCGTCTTCTCTCCGGTTGAACCTGCTGTTGCTGCCCGGTATGAAGTCTCGACTATCCCCACCCGTCAAGGAAGCCCATGTCGCTCGACCCCGCGGCGGTTCGCCGCATCGCCAAACTTTCTCGAATTCGCGTTGATGACGCCGACCTGGCGCAGTTGGCGGGCGAACTGAATTCGATTCTCGGCTGGATCGAGCAGTTGAACGAGGTGAATATCGACGGCGTGGCGCCGCTGACCGGTGCCATGGCGATGGCGCAGGCGCTGCGCGCCGACGTGGTGGATGATGGCGGCTACCCCGACCGTATCCTGGCCAACGCGCCCGACCGCGCCGGCAATTTCTTCGCCGTGCCGAAGGTGGTGGAATGATGAT
>JAYTQP010000546.1:0-7449 GCA_043746675.1 Rhodospirillales bacterium
GCGCGCCTGCGGGCGTCGGGCATCGCCACAGGCATTCACTACCCGGTGCCGGTGCATCTGCAGCCCGCCTATCGCGGGCGCGCGGCGATGGGCCCCGCGGGATGTGTCGAAACGGCGCGGGCCTCGGCCGAGGTGTTCAGCCTGCCGATGTTCCCGCAGCTGACCGAGGAACAGGTCGAGCGCGTGTGTGCGGCGCTGCGCCTGGTGACCTGAGCCGGGCCGCGCAAACGCGTCATTGCATTTTCGGCTGGCTGCATTGCACTCTTCGCACATGCAGCAACACGCGCCCCGCACCACCGCCGAGCATGCCGCCGAGCTCACCGCGCTGGTGGCGCGGCTGCGCGCCCAGCACGACACCGATCCGTTCGGCAACCCGATCCTGTCGGCGTCGCTGGCGATCAGCCGGCGCATGGACGCCGGCGAGTTCGACCTCGACACGATCCGCGCGCTGGTGACGCAGCTGCGCGACGCCGCGTTCGCGGACCGCGCCCGGCGCAAGGCTGCCTATGTCGGCGGCGTCGATCTCGCGGCCAACGCCGCGGCGCTGGCCGTCCTTGCGGAGCGGCTGGTGCGGCCCGACCCGTCCGACAGCCCGGTTCCGCTGGCGGCGTTCCGCGCCGCGGTGGAACGGACCCGGTTTGCCGCCGTGTTCACCGCCCACCCGACCTTCGCGCTGCCGGCCCCGGTCGAGGCAGCACTGGCGGACCTCGCCAGCGGCGGTCCCGCTCGGGACTTTGCCAGCCACCGTCCGCTGCGGATCACGCTGGAGGACGAGTTCACCCGGGCGGTCGCGGCCATCCGGCAAGGCCGCGACGCGCTCGACCGGCTGTGCGAGGCGATCCTGGTGGCGGCGCGGGGCACCTGGCCCGGCCGCTGGAACGAGCTGCTGCCGGCGCCGATCACCCTGGCCAGCTGGGTCGGCTACGACACCGACGGCCGCAACGACATCTTCTGGTGGGACACGCTGCGGCTGCGGCTGCGCATGAAGCTGCTGCAGCTCGACCGCATCCATGCCGCGATCGAGGGCATCGCCGCGGCCGGGCCGATCGGCGAGCGGATAGGCCAGGCGCAGGCCGCGGTGCAGGCGCAGTTGGACTGCTGTCCGACCGAGCCCGATGCCGCCCGCGTCGCCGCCTTCGCCCATGCCGTGGTGGCGCGGCGCGAGGCGGCCCTGCTGTCGGCGGGACCGCTGCTCGGCCTGTTCGAAGCGGCGATGGCCCAGAGCCCCCCCGCCGATCAGCTGCGCCTGGCCGTGGCCCGCGCCGGGCTGGTGGCGCATTCGATGTCCCTGGCCCACACCCATGTGCGGCTGAACGCCACCCAGATCCACAACGTCGCCCGCCAGCGCCTGGGGCTGGACGACCAGCCCGAGGACATCGCCCAGCGCCGCGCCCTGCTGGGGGCTATCAACGTGGCGCTGGACGAGGTGACGCCGGTGCCGGTGGATTTCGGCGCCGTGCTGGGCGAACAGGCGTCGGCCGCGCGGCTGATGATGACGGTGGCGCAGATCGCCAAACATATCGATGGCTCGGCGCCGGTGCGGTTTCTGATCGCGGAAACCGAAACCGGCTACACCCTGCTGGCGGCGTTGTGGCTGGCGCGGCTGTTCGGGATTGCCGACAAGATCGAGATCAGCCCGCTTTTCGAAACCGCCGACGCGCTGGAGCATGGTGCGAGCGTGCTGGAGGAGGCGCTGCGCAGTCCGCATTATCGCGCCTATCTGAAGCAAACCGGGCGGCTGGCGTTGCAGTTCGGCTACTCCGATTCCGGCCGCTATGTCGGGCAGTTGGCCGCGAGCTATCTGATCGAGCGGCTGCGGCTAAAAATCGCCCAAACCCTGGCGTATCACGGGGTAACCGGGGTGGAAGTGATCCTGTTCGACACCCACGGCGAAAGCATCGGGCGCGGGGCGCATCCGGGGTCGCTGGCGGATCGGTTGAAGTATTTGTCGCCTACGGCCTCGCGCCAGGCGCTGCATAAGGCCGGGCTGGATGTGCGCGAAGAAGCGGCGTTTCAGGGCGGCGATGGCTATCTGCTGTTCGGCACGCCGGAGCTGGCGCTGGCCACCGTTGCGCGGATCGCCGAGCAAACCTACCACCCCGCCGCCGGCCCGATCGAGGACCCGGTTTACGCCGATCCGGATTTCGCCGCCGATTTCTTCGCCACCGTGCGCAGCAACATGGAGGCGTTGGTGGAAGATGCCGGCTATGGCGCGCTGCTCGGCGCCTTCGGCCCGGCGTTGCTGGACCCAACCGGATCGCGCCCATCCGCGCGGCAGGCCGATGGCATGGGGGTGGCGCGGGTGCGGCATCCGCGTGATTTGCGGGCGATCCCGAACAATGCGATTTTGCAACAACTTGGCTGGTGCGCCAACAGCTTGCAAGGGCTTGGTGCGGCGGCATCGCGGCATCCCGAGACTTTCACCGACATGCGCGAGAAGAGCCGGCGGTTTCGCCGGGCGATGGATTTTGCCGCCCATGGGCTGGCACATTCCGATATCGAGGTGCTGCGCGCGGTGGTCGCCTCGCTCGATCCGGGTACCTGGCTGGACCGCGCCGCGCATACCGCGCGGCCGGGCCGGCGGGAAGCCCTGGTAGCGGTGGCCCGCGCGCTGGAGCGGCTGGATATCTGGGCGGCGGCGCAATCCATGTTCCGTCGGATCTCGGCCGATCATCTGGCGTTGCGCACGGTCTGGCCGGATGCGCCGACGATGGGCACCCGCGAAGTGCTGCTGCACGCGCTGCGGCTGGCGCTGATCCACCGCATCTGGCTGCTGGCGTCGCAAATCTCAGATTTCTCGCCGCGCCATGGGGTCACGCGGCTGAGCCTGGAAGCGACGATCCTACGGCTGGAAATCGATGCCGCGCTGGCGATGCTGGATGAGATTTTTCCGGCCGCCCCCGACAGTAGCCAGGAATGCGATTTTGCGGAGCCGGCGGCGCCGCGCGGCACCACCGCCTACGCGCGGGAGCATCGGGAGATTTTCGAGCCGATCCGGGTGCTGTTCGGGATGGTGCGGGAAATTGCGACCGCGATTACCCATGATGTGGGGGCATTTGGGTAAGGAAGCGAAGCGCTTCTTTTTGAAAAAAGAAGCAAAAACTTTCTATCCACTTGCCTCGGGGCACAATTGGCGCCGGAATTTTAGCTGTCAGACGCCTGAGACTTGCGCAAAGCCATCGCCCGGCGCTATCGAGGGCCAGTATTGACCGCCATCCACCGGAGGGATGCATGATTTCGCGCCATCATCATCGCCGCCGTGGCCCCTTCTTCGCCCCGCAGCACGCTGTTGCGGGGCCGGTTGCACGCCGGATTTGAATTTCTCTGCTCCGCGATCCGGCGGCGCCTGTCCCTTGGTTTGACCTTCGGACATTGAGATAAAATCATGACTTTGATGCATCTGCGCGACCTCGGCATCCTGTCGCCGCGCGTCTTGTTCCAGAACCTCGACCTGACCATCAATGATGGCGACCGCATCGGGCTGGTGGCCGGCAATGGCGCCGGCAAATCCACGCTTTTGCGCTGCCTCGCCGGGCAGTTGGAAGCTGGCCGGGGTGACATCTCAAGCCGGCGTGGGCTGACGCTCGGCTTTGTCGAGCAGGATGTGCCGGAAAATCTGCTGTCGCTGCCGTTGGAGGAAGCCGTCCGACGCGCTTTGCCGCCGGCGGACCGGGACGCCAATGCCTGGAAATGCGGCATGGTGCTGGATATGTTCGAAACGCCGGATGCGCTGCGCGAACGCAGTTTGGCCGAACTGTCCGGCGGCTGGCAGCGGCTGGCGCTGATCGCCCGCGCCTGGATCAATGAGCCCGATCTGCTGCTGCTCGACGAACCCACCAATCATCTGGATTTGCAACGACTCGCAGTGTTGGAAAACTGGATCAACCACGCAACGTCCGGCACCGCGATGCTGATCGCCAGCCATGACCGTGCGTTTCTGGACAGCTGCACCAACCGCACCTTGTTTCTGCGACCGGATATCTGCCGCAGTTACGCGCATCCGTTCAGCCGCGCGCGCGCACTGCTGGAAGCCGACGATGCGGCGCGCGAACGCAGCCTGGCGCGCGACGCCAAGGAGGCCGAGCGGCTGCGCGCCAATGCCGGGCGGCTGAAAAACGTCGGCATCAACAGCGGCAGTGATCTGCTGCTGAAGAAATCCAAGCAGTTGAACGCCCGCGCCGACGCCATCGAACAATCCTTGCGCCCGGCGGAGAACAGCCGCAGCGGCGACATCCGTCTTGCCAATCGCGGCACCCACGCGAAAGTGCTGATCGCGCTGGACGATGTGGCGATTACGACACCTGACGGAAAGCCGCTGTTTCGCACTGGCAAAATGAAGATATTCCAGGGCGACAGGATCGTACTGCTGGGCGAAAACGGGGTGGGAAAATCGCAATTCGTGCGCCATCTGCGTGCGGCGTCACTCGGCACCGATGTGCCGGGCATTACCATCAGCCCAAGCGTGGTGGTGGGTTATGTCGATCAAGCAATGTCGCACCTGCCGGCCACGGATACGCCGCTAGGCTTCATTGCCGGGCGGTTCCGGCTCGGCGACATGCGCAGCGTGAGCCTGCTGGCCGGCGCCGGTTTCGATGTGGAGACCCAGCGGCGGACCATCGCGCTGCTGTCATCCGGCCAGAAGGCGCGGCTCGGGCTGCTGGCGCTGCGGCTGGTGGCACCGAACTTCTATCTGATGGACGAACCCACCGATCATGTCGATATCGCAGGGCAGGAACGGCTGGAAGCCGAAATCCTGGCGCATGCGGCGACCTGCGTGCTGGTGTCGCACGACCGCTTTTTCGTGCGCGCGATCGGCACCCGGTTCTGGCGGGTGGAGGCTGGGCGGATCGCGGCGATGGACGGGCCGGAATGAAACCTCAGGCGGCAATCAGATCTGGATGTTCAACGCTGAGCCAGCGGTAGAAACAGTCGTCATGCATGGCGAACGGATTGGCGAAATGTGCGATCAGGCCCGCGCGGGTTCGGAACAAAATGCGGATCGGCTTGCTAATCGGCACGTTGTTGGCGAACCTGCCGAATGCCCAGTAGCCCTTCGGCACACCGGGCGTGTCGAACTTGGCGATTTCGCGCTTGTACCAGTTCCAGACCTCCCAGACCGCGCTGTTTTCGCCGATATATTTCGCAGTCATCACATCACCTGCACCGTTGATCTTGGTGAAGTGATAGAATTTAAGCGGATCGCCGTTCACCGTGATGGTGCCATCGCGGGAGATATTCAGGGTGCGATTGGTCAGGTTCCAACTGGCGACATTGCAGCCCGCGGCGCGGAAAATATCGACCTCGTCGAACAAGGCCGGTACCAGATCGATGTATTTCTGGTCGGTAAAAATGCCGTTGGCTGGATCGTCGTAGCAGGCTTCATACAGCAACTGCGCCCACCAACTGGCAAACCGCACCCCGACTGGGCTGTTGCGCACGGCGATGAAGCCGAGATTATAAATGCCGCATTTCATCGAGGTGAGTTCATTGTCGCGAAAGGTCAGGTAGTCCGCGCTCGGCATCACCTGATGCGGGGTTAGTACGATCGAGGCGGTATCCAGCCGTTCCATGATCGCATCAAGGCTGTGAAATACAGCGATGTCGGGGTCGAAATAAAATACCAGCTCATAGCCTTCTGCCAGCAGGAAGGATAATGCGTGGCCTTTCACTGCGGTGCAGGCTTCCACCAGATCGTGCTTGAAGATCCATGATTCAAAATTGGGTATGCCGAGTTCGTTGGCATAAACCACTTGGTCGAACGCGGCTAGGGCTGGCGCGCAATCGATGCCCGGCGGCGGCGTATCGACGATGCAGGCGCAGATCATCCAATCCGGATGCGCCGCGCGCAGCGAATGCGCCAGCACCAATGCGCGGGACAAATAGGTGAAGGTGAAGCTGGTATAGGCGGCGATCCGCGACATGGTTATTCCGCCGCCTGGCGCACGGCTTCGGGCAGGATCAGGGTGGCGGAGGTGCCGGCGTGGGTGGCGACGAAGTTCGGCAGGTTGGTTTTCAGCAAGCCGGCCGCATCGTCGGACGCCAGGAAATTGCCGAGCGCCTCGATATCCGGGAACACCCGGCCGCAGCCGGTTTTTTCCGCCACCGCCCGCACGTTGCCGCTGCTTTCCAGGCACAGCAGGAACGCGCCGGCGGAAATAACCTCGTGCGCGACATAGGAAAAGGTTTCCGGCCAGTTTGCCAGCATGGCAACGAAATCGATCTGATGTTCGGCCAGCAGGCGCACCGCGGCGTCCCTGTCTGATTGGGAAACTGATGTCGCCACCGCGGTCACACCGGCCAGCGCGGTGCGACCGTCATCGACGAAATGGTAGAAGGCGAAGCGCGGATCGTTGCGCAGATGTGTTACCAGGGCCGCAAACATCGGCCAGCCCTTGGCATCCATGGCATGGCCGAGAAAGGCGATCCGGATCGGCCCGGATTTACGCTTGGCCGGGCGTTTGCCCTGGATCGACAGCCGCATATGCGGGTGCACGACGACATCGGCGACTGGCAGCGCCGTCGCCGCCCGCCAGGTTTGCAGCGCCACTTCCGACGGGGCGACGACGGTGAAGGCGCCGCCGGCAAAAATCCGTTCGATCGCGGCAAGATGGCCGCGCCGGCTTTCGCCGTAGACGCAAACCCGGCAGGCCATGCTGTCCACCGGCGGTGCGCCGCAATATTCGACATTGTTGCGTAACAGGTTGAAGCCCGGGCAGGCGGTGGCGTAGTCGTGCAGCCAGATGTAAGCGCGCGCGGCGGCGACGGCGGTGCGCAGGTCGATCAGGCTGGCGGCGGAAAACCCGAGGCAGCTATGCACGATGAAATGCCGCGCCCCGGTAAAATGAGCGCGGATTTGCCGCAGCGCGGCGGTGGTTTCCGCCAGAGTGGCGACCCCGAGCACGGTTCCGTCCATCACCAGTCGCAACCCGAAGGTGTTGGCCGCGGTGTCGGCGACCAGCGCCAGTTTGGCGGCGCGCGGTGATATTTGCAGGTAACGAAAGCCACGTTCGCAGAACGCCGCCTGTTCGTCGGCGATGAAAATCTGGGTGCCGCCGACACTGCGGACATAGCAATCATGGCTGCACGCCACCACCAGTCCGGTGGCGGATCGTGCGGCAATGGCGGCGACGATCTGGCGCTTGTTCAAGATATGGTCGTCGAGGACATCGACATAATCGCGCGACCGTGCTTCGGGCGGCACTGCGGTTTCGATGATGGCACGGCGATAGCCACCGGGCGGGCGCGGTGCGCGGCCTTCCAAGCGGCCGCTGGTCAGATAATGCAGAAACGGATTAACCCGGTTGGTTACCACATCGGGATTGGCCTTGGCATAGTAGGCGGCATCGAAATCAGGGGAATCGCATTTGAAATACCTCGACATCGGCGTTGACGCTTGCACGGCTCGGTGTTGATGGATTCTACGTCTGTGCATGCAAGACCTTCCCCATG
>JAYTQP010000547.1:0-1513 GCA_043746675.1 Rhodospirillales bacterium
GGCCGCGCGGGCGGTGCGCAGCAGCAGGCGGCGCAGGCCGGGCCGCTCGAAATTCAGCCGCGCCACCAGCGCGCCAATGCGCTGGTCTTCGAGGGCGGCGTGCAATTCGGCCGCAACGCTGGCGTACAGCGCCTCATCCGGCAGGCCGGCGCCATCCCACGCCCGCAGCAGGCCGGCGGTGCGCGGCAGGGTGGCGGATAATTCGGGGTCGCGGATCGCGGTCAGCAAAGTGACGCCGAGCGGCAGCAGCAGTGCCAGCCCGACCAGCAGAATTGCGGGCAAGGTAAGCAGCAGGCCGAGGCGCGCGGTCGGGCTTATGCGCGGCATAGGGCCGGCGGGTTCGGCCGCCATCGCGGGAATGCGGGCGTTGCGGCGATGCGCGCGAGGGGACGAAACATCCAGGGATCACTTGCTGTGGCGCTGAGCGGCGCAGTATTTCGCAATCGCCCGGTTTCGTCCAACATGGCGGATCGCAGATGGGACCATTTGGCATGACCGAGATGATGACCCCGCGCCCGACCAACGCGCCCCGGCGCGGACGCGCGGTGGTGCTGACCTCGCACCCGCGCAACGCCACCGGCACGACGCTGAAGGTGCAGTGGGGTGCGGCGGACCCGGCGACGCGCGGGCCGATCGTCGGCACGCTGCAAAATCCGGGGGAGCGCAATGCGGTCGGCACCCATGCCGGCGCCTATTCGATCTACCGCGCGCTGGCTGTGGCCGCCGGGCAGTTGGACCCGCAGCACAAGCCTGATCTGACCGACACCGCACCGGCCGCCAAGATCGGCCCGTTCCCGCAATGGTACGACCCGGAGCTGATCGTTTCGCTCGACCCCTGGGGCCATCTCGGCACGCAGGAATTTTCCGGGCTGATGGCGCAAGGCTGGGATATCCGCCCGACCATCGCGGTGACCAAGGCGCGCATCAACATGCCGGAAATCCGTGACGCGATGCGCGCCGGGCGGCTGGTGGCGGACGGCGATATCCTGACCGAGGCCGGCGACGCGCGGGTGACCAAGGTGGCGGTCGAGCCGGTCTGGCATCTGCCCGGGGTGGCGCGCCGCTTCGGCATTTCGATCGCCGATCTGCGCCAGGGCCTGTTCGAGCAGGCCGGCGGCATGTTCCCCGAACTGATGACGCGGCCCGATCTGGAGGTGTTTCTGCCGCCGATCGGGGGGATGACGGTTTATCTGTTCGGCGACGTGGCCAAACTCGGCAAGCCCGAAACCAAAATCGCCTGCCGGGTGCACGATGAGTGCAACGGATCGGACGTGTTCGGCTCCGACATCTGCACCTGCCGGCCGTATCTGGCGCATGGCGTCGAGGTGTGCATCGAAACCGCACAGCAGGGCGGCGTCGGGGTGATCGTCTACAACCGCAAGGAAGGCCGGGCGCTCGGCGAGGTGACCAAGTTCCTGGTCTATAACGCCCGCAAGCGCCAGGTCGGCGGCGACCGGGCGGAAGCGTATTTTCTGCGCACCGAATGCGTCGCCGGGGTCAGCGACATGCGGTT
>JAYTQP010000548.1:0-1514 GCA_043746675.1 Rhodospirillales bacterium
GGCGCTGCGCAAAATCACCGGCAGCGTGTCGCGCAGCAAAACCATGCTGGTGTTTCTCAACCAGATCCGCATGAAGATCGGCGTGATGTTCGGCAACCCGGAAACCACCACCGGCGGCAATGCATTGAAATTCTATGCCTCGATCCGGCTGGAAATCCGCCGCATCGGCCAGATCAAGGACCGCGAGGAAGTGGTCGGCAACCAGACCCGCGTCAAGGTGGTGAAGAACAAGCTGGCGCCCCCGTTCCGGCAGGTCGAATTCGACATCATGTACGGTGAAGGCATCAGCAAGGTCGGCGAACTCATCGACCTCGGGGTGAAAGCCAACGTGGTGGAAAAATCCGGCGCCTGGTTCAGTTGCGACAGCGTGCGCATCGGCCAGGGCCGCGAAAACGCCAAGCAATTCCTGCGCGATCATCCCGACATGGCCAGCAGCATCGAAAAGAAAGTGCGCGACCAGGCCGGCGTGGTTACCAACATGATGCTGGCAGCCCCCGAAGCGGACGAGGCCGAGGCTGCTGAATAGCCCGCTCGCGGACGACGACCGCGCTTTGGTGGTGGCGGCCCAGGATGTCCTGCGGCAGCACTACCGACCGTTCTGGCACACCGTCGCCGCCGCCCTGCGGATGGCGGACGGCCGCATCGTGACCGGCCTGCATCTCGGCGCCACCGTCGGGCGCATGTCGGTCTGCGCCGAGCCGATCGCGGTCGGCCGGGCGATCCTAGAAGGCGGCGGCAAAATCCTGCGCGCCGTCGCCGTGCGCCATCCCAAACCGGATGAACCCGATCAGGCGATTTCCGTCGTCTCCCCCTGCGGCGCCTGCCGGGAATTATTCGCCGACCACGCCCCGGACGCCGGCATCATCGTGCCCACGCCGGACGGGCTTGCGGTTTGCTCGGTGCAGGCCCTCCTCCCACTGCCATATCAACGCTGATGATTGTCCGGCATAAGTGGGAAGGAAGCGCTTCTTTTTGAAAAAAGAAGCAAAAACTTTTTGCTCATAAGAAGAATGCCGGGGGCCAGATGGACGATGATGCGATTGCGGCGGAACTGGAACTGGAAATCAGCGCCGGCAACTTCATGCCGCCAAACTGGCGCGGCAAACTGGATATGCAGCACGGCTATCGCGTTCAACTTGCCTGGCTTAAACGCCGCCTTGCCCGCGGTGAAGTGCAAACCGGCTGGAAAGTCGGGCTCACCGCCGCCGCGATGCGCGCCCAGCAGAACGTCCATGAACCCTGCTTCGGCTATCTGCTGGCCAGCGGTCACCGGCCCTCCGGCCATCAATTCAAATTCGCCGACCTAATCTCCCCGGGCTTCGAAAACGAACTCTGCCTGCGCATCGGCACCCGCCTGCAAGGCCCCGGTCTCACGATGGAAGCGGTCGCCGCCGCGGTCACCCATGCCGCCCCGGCGCTGGAAGTGATCGAGCGCCGCGGTGCCTTCACCGACGATCTGCCGCTGGCAATGGCCGACAACGCCCAGCAGCACAGCTACGTCACCGGCCCCGAAA
>JAYTQP010000549.1:0-2280 GCA_043746675.1 Rhodospirillales bacterium
TGGGATTACGTGGCAGTGCATGTGCATGGCGTGCTGGAACCGGTGGACGACGCGCCTGCCACCACCGCGATTCTGCGCGACCTTGCGCTGCACGACCCGCTCGGCTTTCAGGTCGATGCGCTGCCGGCGGATTATCTGGCCGGCATGCTGCGCGGCATCCGCGCCTTCCGGCTGCGCGCCACCAAGATCGAAGCGCAATGGAAGCTGAGCCAGAATCGCAGCGTGAAGGACCGCGAACAGGTGGTCGCCGGCCTGCGCGGCCAGCAGCAAAACGCGATCGCCGACCTGGTCGCGGCGACCCTGCCAGCCTGACGCATGCCAGCAATACCAAAAGCGGCAGCGGGCGATCGCCCGTGCCGCTCAACATCCAACTGAATTTGGTTGGCGTGAGGCTTAGAAGCCTTCACGCTCCAACCGCTTGCGCTCCATCTTGCGGGCGCGGCGGACGGCCTCGGCGGCTTCGCGCGCACGGCGTTCCGACGGCTTCTCGAAGTGGCGGCGAAGCTTCATTTCGCGAAAGATACCCTCGCGCTGCATCTTCTTCTTGAGCGCCTTGAGCGCCTGATCGACATTATTGTCGCGAACGAGAACCTGCACTTGGTCGCCTGCTCCTTTCATGCGGCACCCCAGGATCGGGGCGGCAAAAAAACATTTCCACGCGGCGGCCCAAATGGCTAACCGCGACGGACGGCGGGCGCTATAACATGCGGCCTGCGTCAAACCAACCCCTTCCTTCGTTCTGTCCCGCGCCCGGAGCTCCCCATGGCCATTCTGAAAATCGCCCGCATGGGCCATCCGGTGCTGCTGCAACGCGCCGAACCGGTGGCCGACCCGACCGCGCCGGAAATCCGCCGGCTGGTCGCCGACATGATCGAAACCATGGAAGACGCCCAAGGCGCCGGTTTGGCCGCGCCGCAGGTACATGTGCCGTTGCGGCTGTTCGTGTTCCGGGTTGCCACCAACCGCGCCAGCGACGACCCTGACGATACCGAAGTGCTGCCCAACCGCGCCGTGATCAACCCCAGCATCACCTTGCTGGGGGACGATGTGCGGCTGCGCTGGGAAGGTTGCCTGTCCATCCCCGGCCTGCGCGCCGCGGTGCCGCGCACCTGGCGCATCCGCTACACCGGGGTGGACACCGACAACCGCCCGGTCGGCGGCGAGGTGACCGGCTTTCACGCCGGCGTGGTGCAGCATGAATACGACCATCTCGACGGCATCATGTACCCCATGCGGATGCAGGATTTTTCGATGTTCGGCTTCAATGAGGAACTGATGCGCGCCGCCCAGGCGCAGGCCGCATAATGGTGGAGCGCAGCCCGGAACGCGACGCAGCCCTGCGCGCATTTCTTCCCTATGTGGACCAGCACGGCTGGGCCTGGACCGCCCTGGTCGCCAGCGGAATGGATCGGCTGGAAGCCGAACTGCTGTTCCCCGGCGGCGCCCCGGACCTGCTGGAGGCCTATTGCGACCTCGCCGATCGAGACATGGAAGCCGCCGGCGTTGCCGACCAGCGCCTCAGCCAGCGCGTCCGCGGCCTGATCGCCCTGCGGCTGGCCCAAGCCCGCCCACACCGCGCCGCCATCCGCCGCGCCGCCGGCCTGTTCGCCATCCATCCGCGCCTTGCCGCCCGCTGCACCGCCCGCACGGTGGACACCATCTGGCACGCTGCCGGCGACACTTCGGCGGATTTCAGTTGGTATTCGAAGCGCGCCATCCTCGCCGGGGTCTGGACCAGCACTTTGCTGTTCTGGCTGAGCGGCGCGGGGGAGGACGAGGCCAACGTGCTGGAATTCCTGGACCGCCGGCTGGCGACCGTCGCCGGCATCGGCAGGCTCCGCGCCCGGCTCACCGCGAAAGCGGCCTGAGCGGTTATACCAGCGCGATGGCGTCGCCCATGCCGATGCGGCCGCCTTCCACCACCTCGGCGTAAACCCCGAGATCGACATGGCCGAAGCCAGCGCGCAGTTCGGCCACCGGATCGGCGTCGCGCAGCGCGGTTTCCGGGTTCACCTCGGTCGCCTTGCAGCGCGGGATGCGGCGGATCACCCGCAGCCTGGCGCCGCCGACCAGCAGGTCCTGGCCGAGCCAATTATGCTCGGTCCAGGCCGGCGCGCCGGAAAACCAGATATTGGCGCGAAACCGCCGCTTGTGCCGCCGCGCGCCGGCCGCGGCTTCGAGCGCATGCAGGCTGGCCTGGTTGATCAGGCTGACCACCTTGCCGCGCATGTCGCCGAACACGTGGCCCTTGGTGTGGTGCAGAACCGGGGTGCCGCGGGC
>JAYTQP010000550.1:0-2216 GCA_043746675.1 Rhodospirillales bacterium
ATGTCCTGCACGTCGGCGCCGGTGGTGGTGAAGGTCCAGGCGATATGGCCGTTATGACCGATCACCAGGAACGGCATGCCCGGTGCGGTGGCGCCGACCAGCAGATGGTCCGGCGTTTCGATGCGGGCGAGATACCAGATGCCGGGCAGACCGAAGGACAGATGCGGGTCGCCGGCCAGCAAGGGCGCGCCGGTGGTGCTATGGGCGCCATCGACCGCCCATTCATCGCTGGCGGTCGCCGGCAGCGTGAACGGGGCCGGAAAGGTTGGGATGATCGCAGCAAGCCGGGTGGCGGTGTCCGCCAGGGCGGGGCTAAATCGTGCTTCCGGATGCCCACCGCCGGCGCCGGGCCATAAATCCAGCACCGGGATTTTGCCTGCTGGCGCCCGCAGGCGAGCCAGTTCAGTGCGCCAGTTGCCGGACAGATACAGGCCCATGGTTTTGGCCCACAGCAGACTGTCCACCGGTGTCCAGCGGCGCGGTGGGCCGGTGAAAAAATATTCCATCGCCGCAAACCGCCCGCGCCGGTCGATCCAGGCATTCACGCCGCGCGCATAGGCATCGAGCAGCGCACGGGCTTCTGGTGTTTGCAGCGGCAGATCGGCTTGTGCGCTGCGGCGAACGCCGAGCACGCGCATCAGCCGGTCATTGCCCAAGGTGAAGCTGCCGAGCAGTTCGGACAATTCGCCGCCGGCGGCGCGGCGCATCAGGTCCATCTGAAACAGCCGTTCGCGCGCATGTAAAAAGCCGAGCGCGGCGGCGGCATCGATGTCGCTGCCGGCCGCGATGCGCGGAATTGCGTCGTCATCCAGGGTGATGCTGACGCGGCCCAGCAGGCCGGGGATGGCGGCGTTCAGATCGCCGCCGGGCATGCTGGCCCAGACCAGGCCGGCAACGGCGAGCACGATGAGCAAACCCAGCGCCAGAACGCCGGCGCCGATCCGCCAAAGCCATTTCATCCGATCGGCGGCAAATCGAGGCGGACCGTGTCGGGGTCGCCTGCAACGGCGGGGAAGCGGCGCAGCACTTCGGGGTCGTGGCCTGGGATGATGTGGTCCGGCCCGTCCGCCAGGGTTTCGCAGGTAACGAAGCCGTCCAGCATGGCGGCGACGTTGTGGACCAGGACGAAGGGGGAGCGTTTGCGGATATTGTGCCAGAAATGGGTGGCGTCCGAGGCCAGCACCACCCAGCCGCGGGCGGTCGGCACCCGCATGATTTGCAGCCCGCCGGAATGGCCGCCGACCAGATGCAAGGTGATACCGGGCGCGATTTCCGCCGTGCCGGCATGGTGCTGTACACGCTCGGCGAAGGTGAAACGCACCGCCTGGGTCACGTGCTCCACATCGAAGGGACGGCGCAGCAATTCATGCCCCATGCAGCGGCCGGTGCAGTAGGCCATCTCGGCCTCCTGCACATGGAACTTCGCCGCCGGGAACTCGGCCCAGTGGCCGGCATGGTCCCAATGCATATGGCTCAGCACAACGTCTTTCACCTCGGCAGCCTGGATGCCGATGCCGCGCAGCGCGTCGATCGGGGACCGCAGCCATTGCCGGTTGCGGCGCGCGGCGGAGGCAGCATCGAAGCCGGTGTCGAGCACGATGGTCCGGCCCGCGCCGCGGATCGCCCAGATGTAGAAATCCAGCGGCATCGGGGCGGCGTGATCGTCTGGAAAGATCAGGTTGCTGCCCTGGGTGCGATCGGCGAAATGGGCATAGCGCAGCGCGAAGATTTCGTAATTCGGTGTCGTCATGCGCCTGTTGCTCCCGGTTGCGCCGCCTGCCGCTTGTCGGCGCACGCGCTGCCCCGTAGTTTGCCGGCCAGACCGCTTTCTTGTCCACCGCAGAAGGAAACGCCCCGATGGCCAAAGCCGCCCCCAAGAAAACCCCGACGCTGCGCAAGGAATTCGACACGGATCGCTTCCGCAAGGGCCTGGAAGTGCGTCGTGCCGTGCTGGGGGCCGATTATGTCGATGCCTCGATCGCTAAGGCCGACGATTTCATGGTCGATTTCCAGAAGATGGTCACCGAGTTCTGCTGGGGCGATGTCTGGACCCGGCCGGGGCTGGATCGCAAGCACCGCAGCATGCTGAACCTCGCTTTCCTGACCGCGCTGAACCGGCCGAACGAGTTGCGCCTGCATGTGCGCGGCGCGCTCAACAACGGGGTGACGCGCGACGAGATCAAGGAGATTTTTCTCGCCGCCTGCGTTTATGCCGG
>JAYTQP010000551.1:0-3947 GCA_043746675.1 Rhodospirillales bacterium
AAAGTGATCCTGGATGCGCTGATAAGGAATCAGTTGAAACTGCGACAGATACACCGCATGCGCCTTCAGCGCAATCCCATACTGCACCGGCCGCGTCACGGCCGTGGGAAACGGCGCCACGTAGCGCTTACCCTGTGCGTCTTCCAAAATCTGCGCCCGGTATTCCGTGACGACGGTGGAAATCTTGATATCGATGACCTGGCGCGACTCAAACCCGACGTCGTGGTACTGCCCGCGCGGCAGCGTGCGTTTGTCGAGGTGAATGACTTTGATCTCATCGGGCTTGTCGACCTGTTTGAGCGTTGAACCCGGGTGACCGTTTTGTCCCCCTGCTTTTTTGTCGCCGGGTTTTTTCTGTGTGCGCTATCGAGCTGTTGCCTGAGTCGGGCGAGCATAGCCCCGATGTCGATGTCCTTGAGTGTCAAACCACGTCGCCTGTCTATTCGACACAGGCGCCACTATAACGCGGGTTTCAAAACACGGAATTTACGCCCCAGGAGCGCTTCTGCGGCGATAAATTTATTCGGTGGTGATCAGATGGGTGCGGGCAAACAAAACGGCGTAGAGAAGAACTCGATGTGGTTACACGCTACAAAAATAGACCTGCCGATGTGCGCGGCAATATTTCAAAGTTCTCACAAAAACTTTGTCAAGTGTTTTTTTGCTGAATAGTTACCCCAATTTCACCTAATGGACAATCTGGGTTGAAGTGTTGTGACTTCGGTTTTATTCTCCAGCAGCTTGTGACCTTACCTGGGAATGGCAAAGCAGCCCTAATCAACAGCTTATTGAGGCAAGCCGATCACTGCCTGGAAAGTGCCGGAAAGACGGCGGGCAAGCTACTGTAGAGACACGCTTTTTCACAGGCTCCCCCTCGACATTCCGAGTGCCGCTCTATATCATCGCGCTCTATATCATCGTGACCCGATTGCAGGTGCATGAATCCGCGCGGCGGGTTTGGACCGGCAAGGCTTGTGATCATCACGTTGAGATTATTTCGGGCCGCTTCCACGCGGGACCGCTCGGTCCTGTTAACTACTATCGATGCCGGCGCTGAATGGCTAACGATGGCGCGCGATCACGGTCGCGCGTTGGAGTGATGTGCGGGCTGAATCACCTTGAGGCTGAGCAACTTTACATCTATGCGTAAATCCAGTTTGACTGTGCTGCTGCTGGTTGTTGCTGTGAACCTGCTTGTTTGGGCGCTGTTCAACCGCGCGCAGACCGAACAGGACTGGGAGGGCATGATCCGCGGCGTGTCCTTCAGTCCGTATCAGCGCGGTCAGGACCCCTTCGAGAACAAGCACCCGAGCGCCGACGATATCGAAGGTGACCTCAAACTGCTGTACGGCAAGGTGGCAAGCGTGCGCACCTATACCTCCACCGATGGCGCCGAAGAGACGCCGCGTCTGGCGCGCCGCTATGATCTGCGCGTGACGGCGGGCGCCTGGCTGGATACGCGCATGGAACGCAATGATCTGGAAATCCGCAACCTCATTAACAATGCGCGGCGCTACGATAATATCGATCGCGTCATCGTTGGCAACGAATCGCTGTTGCGCGGTGACATCAGCGTCAATCAACTCATCAAATACCTGCGCGAAGTGCGTTCGCGCGTCAACGTCCCGGTCAGCACCGCCGAGCCCTGGCATGTCTGGCTGGCGCATCCCGAACTCGCCAAGGAAGTCGATTACATCGCCATCCACATCCTGCCGTACTGGGAGGAGGTCCCCAACGATCAGGCACTGGGATGGGTACTGGAACGTTATGAACAGATCCGTCAGGCCTTCCCCGGCAAACACATTCTGATCGCCGAGGTGGGCTGGCCGAGCGACGGCAATCGCCTCGGGGCATCCAATCCCAGCCTCACCAGTCAGGCGATGTTCATCCGCGGCTTCCTGAATATCGCCGCCCAGCGCCATATCGACTACTTCATCATGGAGGCCTTCGATCAGCCGTGGAAGTCCGATATGGAAGGCACGGCGGGAGCGCATTGGGGTATCTATACGGTCGATCGCCAGCCGAAATTCCCTATGGTCGGGCCGGTGACCGAGAATCCGTGGTGGCCGGTGCAATTGGCCGCGGCGACCTTGCTGGCGCTGCTGCCGCTGGCGTGGTTCCTGCTGCGCTGGCAGTCGCTGCGCATGCAGGGCCGGTTGTTCTACGCGATGCTGATTCAACTCACCGTGTCGATGCTGATCTGGACCGCGTTCACGCCGCTCACGCACAGCCTGACGCTGGGCAGCCGCATCATGTGGGGCGTACTGCTGCCGGCGCAACTGGCATTGCTGCTGGTGGTGCTGATCAACGGCTTCGAACTCACCGAGACGCTGTGGAGTGGTGGCTGGAAGCGGTATTTCAAACCTCTCGATCCGGAGCGTGACCGGCCGTTGCCGATGGTGTCGCTGCACCTTGCCATCTACAACGAACCGCCGGACATGGTGATTCAGACGCTCAACAGCCTGGCCCATCTCGACTACCCTGACTTTGAAGTTCTTGTCATCGACAACAACACCAAAGACGCAGCGGTGTGGAAACCGGTCGAGGCGCATTGCGCCGAACTCGGCGCGCGCTTCCGCTTCTTCCACCTGCCGAAGTGGCCGGGCTTCAAGGCCGGCGCGCTCAACTACGCCCTGACGCAGACCGATGCGCGTGCCGAGGTGATCGGTGTGATCGACAGCGACTACATCGTGCAAGCCAACTGGTTGCGCGCGCTGGTGCCGTACTTCGACAATCCCAAGGTCGGCTTCGTGCAGGCGCCGCAGGACAACCGCGGCTGGGAAGATGATCCATTCAAGGAGATGATCAACTGGGAGTACAACGGCTTCTTCCAGATCGGCATGATGCACCGCAACGAACGCAACGCCATCATCCAGCACGGAACCATGACGCTGATCCGCCGCAGTGCCTTGGCCAGTGTCGGCAACTGGGGCGAAGGTACGATCTGCGAAGACGCCGAGCTGGGCCTGCGCCTGTTCCATGAAGGTCTGGAAGCGGTGTATGTGAATCATCCCTTTGGACACGGCCTGACGCCGGACAGTTTCACCGGCTACAAGAAACAGCGTTTCCGCTGGGCCTATGGCGCCATGCAGATTATTCGCCGCTACTGGCGCTGGCTGATACCGGGCTTCGAGAAACCGAGCGCCGACGGCAAGGGTCTGACGCCGGCACAGAAGTATCATTTCGTTTCCGGTTGGCTGCCGTGGTTCACCGATGCGCTGCACCTGGTGTTCACCGCCTTGGGCGTGGTGTGGTCCATCGGCTTGGTGCTGTGGCCGAAATATTTCCAGTTCCCGCTGGGCGTGTTCCTGATTCCGACACTAGGCATCTTCTTCTTCAAGGTGCTGCACAGCTTCTGGCTGTACGTGGCCAAGGTGCCGTGCAGCACACGGCAGCGCATCGGTGCCGCGATCGCCGGCATGGCGCTCACGCATACCATCGCGCGCGCCGTCATCCAAGGACTGACCACCGACAGCACGCCGTTCCTGCGCACACCCAAGTGCGAATCGCGCCCGGCATTGATGCAGGGTTTCCTGATGGCAAGAGAAGAAGCCTTTGTGCTCGGCCTGCTGTGGCTGGCCACGCTGATGGTGCTGATCTCTTATGGCTTCACACCGGAGGCGCTGGTCTGGGCCGTGTTGCTGCTGGTGCAGTCGGTGCCGTATGTTGCGGCTGTGATGCTGTCGCTGGTCAATGCCGTGCCGGGTCTGATGCCGCGGCGGACGCGTGCCGTGGCGATAGTGACGGAGCAGAAGTAGGATTCTGACCTTGCGCATGCAGAGGATTCCGCAGGGGGCGGGTTTGAAACCCGCCCCCTGCGGCCTTGCGGCGTATACTGAGCCCACTCTCACTATCCGCATTATCAGGGGCTACTTCAATTTCAATTGTCCCCCTGCATCTCATTCGATAGCGATCACTTCACCCGCTTGAACTCATTTCTGGTGCGA
>JAYTQP010000552.1:0-3102 GCA_043746675.1 Rhodospirillales bacterium
GCGGGTGGCGGCCTGGGGTCGGCGATCGCGGCGCTGTTCGCAGGGCAGGGGCTGGAGGCCGATATCCCCGAGCTGCGTGGCCATCCGCCCCGTCCGGCCGATTTCGGGGCGTGATCCTGCTCGATACCAACGTGCTCTCGGCGCTGATGCGGAGTGTGCCGGATGCGACGGTGGTGGCTTGGCTCGATCGCCAGCCGCGGGTCTCGGTGTGGACGACGGCGGTGACGGTGCTGGAGATCCGCCACGGGCTTGCGCTGCTGCCGGCGGGGCGGCGGCGGGAGGCGTTGGCGGCCGGGTTCGCGCGGCTGGTGGATGGCTTGCTGGACCGCCGGGTGGCGCCGTTCGATGCGGCGGCGGCGGGGCGGGCGGCCGAGCTGCTGGCGGCGCGGGCGCGCGGCGGGCGGCCGGCGGAACTGCGCGATACGATGATCGCGGGGATCGCCGAGGCGTGCCGGGCGGCGATCGCGACCGGGAATACGCGGCATTTCGCGGGTCTGACCGTTCCGGTGGTGGATCCCTGGGCGGCGGTGGGGTGAACGCCCCCCTCTCCCCCCGCGCCCGCGCCAACGCCGACCAGCGTGCCGCGGCCGACCCCGCCGTCTCCGCCTTCGTCGCCGCCTCCGCCGGTTCGGGCAAGACCAAGCTGCTCACCGACCGGCTGCTGCGCCTGATGCTGGGCGGTGCGGCGCCGGAGCGCATCCTCTGCCTCACCTTCACCAAGGCCGCCGCCGCCGAAATGGCGCTGCGCCTGCAGGACCGGCTCGGCCGCTGGGTCACGCGCGACGACGCGGGGTTGGCCGAGGATCTCACCGAACTCGACATCCCGCCCACCGAGGCCGCCCGCGACGCCGCCCGTCGGCTGTTCGCCCGCGTGCTCGATCTGCCAGGCGGCATGCGGATCGGCACGATCCACGCCTTCTGCCAGTCGCTGCTGCGCCGCTTCCCGCTGGAAGCCCGGCTCAGCCCGCATTTCCGGCTGATCGAGGACACCGACGCCACCATCGCGCTGACCGCGGCGCGCGAAGACATGCTCGGCGGCGCGCTGACCGAGCAAGCCCGCATCGCCCTGGCCGCACTCGCCGGCCTGACCAGCGCCAACGACTTCGGTACGCTGATCGCCGACCTGCAATCCGACCCCGAACGGCTGACGCGCGCGGCAGCCCTCGGCCCGGCCGGGGTGGCGGCGGCCCAGGCGCGCGCGCTCGGCGCCACCTTGGACGCCGCCGCCGTCATCGCCCAGGCGGTCCATTGGCCGAACGAGGCCGATGTGCGGCAGGCCGCCGCCACCATCGCCCGCGACGGCACGCCAGCGGTCGCCGAACGCGCCGGCCGGCTGCGTGCCTGGCTCGGATTGGATGCTGCCAGCCGGGCGGAAAACTGGCAGCACTGGCGCGACGAATTTCTGCTGACCGACAAAGCACGCGGCATGACCGTGCTGGTCGATAAAAAGCTGGGCATCCGCCAGCCCGAACTGATTGCCATCATGGCAGCCGAACAGGCCCGCCTGCTGGCGGTCGATGACCGGCTGCGCGCGATCGAGGTCGCCCGCATCTCCGCTGCCTTGTTCCTGCTGGCGGCACCGGTGGCGGTCGCCTATGCCGGCCGCAAGGACCGCGACGGGCTGCTCGATTACAGCGACCTGATCCTGCGCACCTCACGCCTGCTGCGCGACCCCGGCGTGGCCTGGGTGCTCTACAAGCTCGATGGCGGGCTGGACCATCTGCTGCTCGACGAGGTGCAGGACACCGCCCCGGTGCAATGGGAAATCGCCGGCGCGCTGACCGAGGATTTTTTCGCCGGCATCGGCGCCCGCGACCCCCTGCGCACCGTCTTCGCCGTCGGCGACCGCAAGCAGTCGATCTTCTCCTTCCAGGGCGCCGACCCGGCCGGCTTCGAGGATTGGCGCGCCCGCCTGCGCCGGCGCGCCGAGGACGGCGCGGCGGAATGGCGCGACCTCCAGCTCAACGTCTCCTTCCGTTCCACCACCCCGGCGCTGGCCCTGGTCGATGCGGTGTTCGCCAGCATGCCGGCCGCCGACGGGGTGGCCGAGCCCGGCACCATGCGCCATCTCGCCGACCGCGCCGCGCATGCCGGCCAGGTCGAGCTGTGGCCGCTGACCCCGGAACCGGCCGCGCTGCCGGCGGAACCCTGGCGCATCCCGAACGCCAACCTGATGCAGCAATCGGCAACCCAGCAACTGGCGCAGGAAATCGCCCGCTGGATCGCGCGCCAGACCGACGGCAGCACGCTGCTGGCCAGCCAGGGAAGGCCGCTCACCGCCGGCGACGTGCTGGTGCTGGTGCGCCGCCGCAACGCCTTCACCGATGCGCTGATGCGGGCGTTGAAAGCGGAAAACGTGCCGGTCGCCGGGCTGGACCGGATGGTGCTGACCGACCAGCCGGCGGTCGCCGATCTGCTGACCCTGTGCGACGCGCTGCTGCTGCCGGCCGATGATCTGACCCTCGCCAGCGTGCTGACCAGCCCGCTCGGGCAGTTGGACGACAACGACCTGATGCGCCTCGCCCCCGGCCGGAGCGGCAGCCTGTGGGACACGCTGCGCCGCTGTGCCGCCGAAAACGAACGCTGGCAGGACGCGCATGACCTGATCGCCGGCCTGCTCGCCCGCGTCGATTACGTCAGCCCGCATGCGTTGCTGGCGGAAATCCTCGGCCCGCTGGGCGGCCGCCACCGGCTGCTGGCCCGGCTCGGCCCCGAAGCCGCCGAACCGATCGACGAATTGCTCAGCGCGGCGCTGAATTTCGCCACCACCCATCCGCCCTCGCTGCAAGGCTTTCTGCACTGGCTGCGCCAGTCCGGCGCGCAGGTGAAGCGCGAAGCCGAAGGTGCCGGCGACACTGTGCGGATCATGACCGTGCACAGCGCCAAGGGCTTGCAGGCGCCGCTGGTGATCCTGCCCGATACCACCAGCCTGCCGCCCGATAGTGGCGCGCTGCACTGGACTTCGGACCCGCAGACCGGCGTCGCGGTGCCGCTCTGGTCGCCCCACAAGGACCTGCGCTGCGACGTGGTGAACCAACTGCGCGCCGCCGCGCTGGCGCGCCGGCTGGCCGAATATAACCGCCTGCTCTACGTCGCGCTGAC
>JAYTQP010000553.1:0-6352 GCA_043746675.1 Rhodospirillales bacterium
CCGGAAGAAAAGCGCCGGGGGATGACGATTGAACTGGGCTATGCCTTCGATGGCGCGCTCGGCTTCATCGATGTGCCCGGCCATGAACGTTTTGTGCACACCATGCTGGCCGGCGTTGGCGGGGTGGATGCGGCACTGCTGGTGGTGGCGGCCGATGACGGGGTGAAGCCGCAGACCATCGAGCATGTCGCGATCCTCGATTTGTTGGGCGTGGATCGGGGTGCGGTCGCGGTTTCCCGCGCCGATCTGGCGGCGGGGCAGGTGGATCTGGTGGTGGCGCAGGTGCGGGCGCTGCTGGCGAAAACCGCCTTGCATGCGGCGCAAATCTATCCGGTGTCGGCGCTGACCGGTTTCGGGGTGACTGCTTTGCGGGACGCACTGCGGACGCTTGGGCCGCGGGCGCGTGACGTGACCGGCTATCCGCGCCTGGCAATCGACCGCGCCTTTGTGATTGCCGGCGCGGGCGTGGTGGTAACCGGAACGTTGGTGGCGGGTGAAATATCGGTTGGCGATCGGCTGCTGCTGTCGCCATCGGGCCTGCCGGTGCGGGTGCGCGGGCTGCACGCACACAACCAGACTGCCAGCCGCGCGGTCGCCGGCCAGCGGGTGGCGCTGAACCTGACCGGTGCGGAAAAGGCAGAAATCAGCCGCGGCGACTGGGTGCTGCACCAGGCGATCCATGCGCCGACGCGACATCTCGACGCGCAAATCAGCCTGCTTTCCGGTGCCCGGCCGCTGCGGTCGGATACGCCGATGCATTTGCATCTGGCGGCCGCCCATGTCGGGGTGCGCGCGGCCCCGCTCGGCGGAGCGATTGCGCCCGGCGGCAAGGGTTGGGTTCGGCTGACGCTCGATCAACCGATCGGCGCGCTGGCCGGGGATCGGCTGGTGTTGCGCGATGCCGGCGCCACCGCGACCCTCGGCGGCGGCATTGTGCTGGACCCGGCGCCCCCATTGCGCGGTGCCCGCACCCCGGCGCGGTTGGAGCGGCTGCCGGTGCTGGCCCAACCCATGCCGGATGGGCTGCCGGCATTGCTGCAACACGGCTGGTTCGAATGGGCATCCTTCGCCCGCGCGCGCAACCTGCGCGACGCAACGCCGCTGGAAGCCGCGGGTGGCGCCATCAGCGGCGGCTATGCACTGCCGACGGCGTTGCGGGATCGGCTGGTTTCGGCGGCGCGGGAAACGCTTGCCAGCCTGCACCGCGCCCATCCCGAATTGCCAGGCCTGACCCCGGCCCGGCTGATCGTCGCGCTGCCGGAGCGGCCGCCGCGCGCCTTGGCGATGGCAATTCTGGATCGCGCGCTGCACGGCGGACTGCTGCGCCAGGATGGCGCTTTTCTCTGCCTCGCCGACCATCACGCCCAACTGAGCGCGGCGGACACTGCCCTTTGGGAGCTGGTGTGCGACGCGCTCGGCGCCGACCGGTTTCGCCCGCCGCGCACCCGCGATCTGGCGCCGCGCGCTGGCCTGAGCGAGCCGCTGATGCGCGCCGCGCTACGCCGCTACGCCCGGCTGTCCTGGCTGGTCGAGGTCGCGCCGGATCATTTTTTCCTGCGCGAAACCCTGGCCGAAGCGCTCGCCATCCTCGCCGACCTGACGAACAACGACGGCGAGATCACCGCCGCGAATTTCCGTGACCGGCTGGGCAATGGGCGCAAGGTGGCGATCCAACTGCTGGAATATTTCGACAGCCAGGGCATTAGCTATCGCCGTGGCGATATCCGGCATGTGCGTGCCGACCGGCTGGATCGTTTCGGTAAGCCGGCGGGTGTGACATAAGGTTCCAGTCGCAACTCTGGCCGATCAATTCCAAAATCTCAGCGGAGCCAATATGCCGAACACCGCGTGGCTGGCTCTGTTCAGCCTTACCCTGACCGGCGGGCAGTTGTTGTTCAAGCGCGCCGCCCAGAGCATCGTCGGGCTGCCGCCAAGCAAGCTTGTCGCGGTGCTGGCGGGGAATGGCTGGTTATGGACGGCCCTTGCGTTGTACGGGTTTTCAACCTTGCTGTGGGTATGGATCCTTGCCCGGGTGCCGCTCAGCCAGGCCTATCCCTGGACTGCGCTGGGCGCGGTGGTGGTGCCGCTGGCGGCGGTTGCGCTGTTCGGCGAAGCTGTCAAGCCGGTGTTCTGGCTTGGTGCGATCATGATCGGCGCCGGGGTTATGCTGACCCAAATGGGTGCTGGCCGGTGATGACGGCGATCCCGCCGCCATCTTCCCCAGCGCGTCAGCCTGCCGCGATCAAGTTGCCGAACAGTTCGAGGTTGGTGCCGTTGAAACGTTCCATCTGCAACTGGGTGATCGGGTTGTGCTGGGTCGGGCTGGTATTCACCTTGATGCCGGGTAGCCAGACGCCGACGACAAGATCGTGCAACGAACTCGCCTGGCGCATCAGATTTTCGCGGGAAAGATCGTTTCCGCATTGTTTCAAGACCTGATGCATCATCACCGCCCAGCCATAACCGCTGAGGTAGGCGGCATCGTTCGGATCGCCGTTCGGCACGTATTTGGCCATCATGGCGCGGTAGGCGTTCATGCCGGGATCGTTTTTCCAGGCCGGATCGAGCGGATCCTTAAAGTAGGTAGCCGACATCAGCCCGAGCGATTTTTCCACCCCGGCCGGCTTCAACACCGCCGCCACGCCCATCGAGGCGTTCGACAGGAAATGCATCGGATGCCATTCGATGTCGTAGATTTTGCGGATGAACTGGGCGGCAAATTTTGGCGTCGCGGCAGTGATGCAGGCATTCGCGCCGGAGGCTTTCAGGCTCACCGCCTGGCTGTCCACGGTGGCGTCGGTGACTTCGTATGACACCGAGGCCACCAGTTGCTTGGCGTGGGCATCACCCAGCGCGTCCTTCACCCCGGCAACATAGTCTTTGCCGAGATCGTCGTTCTGCCAGATGATGGCGATCTTGGCATCGGGTTTATGGAGCAGGATATATTTCGCGTAGATCGCGGCTTCGATCCGATAGCTGGGCGGGCCGGCCATGTGGGTGGGAAGTGCTACATGGTCGCCCCATTTTGCCGCGCCGCTGCCGACGAACAGGCTGGGGACGTGTTTCTGGGTCAGATAGCGCGCGGTTGCCGACCCCGGCGCGGTGCCGAGGGCGGCAAAGATGGCGGCAACATTCTCCTCCTCGACCAGACGGCGGGTTACTTCCACGGTTTTCGCCGGCGCATAGCCATCGTCGAGCGAAATCAGATTGACCTTGCGGCCGTTCACCCCGCCGTGGTCGTTGACCATGGCGAAGTAGCCGAGCTCAGCCCGACCGACGGCGCCATAGGCGGAAGCCGGGCCGCTATAGGGCATGGTCTGGCCGAGCTTGATTTCGGTGGCGGTAATGCCCGGCATCGACTGCGCGCGGGCGACCAGCGGCATGCCGAGTGCGGCGGCGGCGGTGAAGGCCATGTTCCGGCGGGTAAGGCGAGCCATGTGCGTTTCCCCTCAGTGCTTGGCGCTCGGTTTGGCGCCATTGCGAGGGAGAGTGGCACCGACCGGGCGGCTGGCACAATAGAGGCTGCCGAACCGGCGAAAATCACCGGGATGAGAAGATGCCCTCCGAGGCAGTTGCGGTTTGAAGTCGCGCGCCGCCATCACTTCCCTGCCGCCTTGCTCCTGGAGAAGAAGATTTGCGGTGCATGTGGTTTATTGTGTTCGCTTGATAGCCCGGCAATCTTCACGGAAACGTCATCGCAGAGCCGCGTGGCGATCCAGCGGGACCGCACCGAATGTCGATGGGCTGCCCTGGACTGCCACGGCTTCGCCTCGCAGTGACGAAACCGGAGGGCCGCGCTTTGCGGGTTCTCAGACGAACGGCGTATTCCATATGATGATGTGCAACGATTTGCCGACTGCCGCGGGACAGGTTCGCGATGCACCCGCACGACGTCGGTTTGATCGAACTATGCGCCGCCAAGCACCCGCTTCGTTGCGGTTTAAAATATCATTGCAGCGGCGTTCGTAACCCCCAACGCGGCATGCCGGATGCCGCGTTGGGGGTGGTTTCAGGCCAGATCGAAACGATCGAGGTGCATCACTTTGGTCCAGGCGGCTGCGAAGTCCCGAACGAAGCCCGCCTGGGCATCGCTGGAACCGTAAACCTCCGCCAGCGCACGCAACTGCGAATTCGAACCGAACACCAGATCGACCCGGGTCCCGGTCCATTTCAGCGCGCCGGTTGCGCGGTCACGGCCTTCGAACACGCCAGGCGCATCCGATTTTTCCGCCCACGCCGTGCTCATATCCAGCAAGTTGACGAAGAAGTCGGTGGTCAGCGCCTCCGGCCGTTTGGTGAAAACACCATGCTGGGCCTGCCCGACATTGGCGTTGAGAACGCGCATACCGCCGAGCAGCACGGTCATTTCCGGCGCGGTCAGGGTCATCAGTTGGGCACGATCGACCAGCAGTTCTTCCGCCGAGACGCTGTAGGCGGCCTTGAGGTAGTTGCGGAACCCGTCCGAATGCGGCTCCAGCACGGCGAAGGATGCGACATCGGTTTGCGCCTGCGTGGCATCGGCGCGCCCCGGTGCGAAGGCAACCGCCACGGTCTGCCCGGCGTTCTTTGCCGCCTGCTCGACCGCAGCGCCGCCACCCAGCACGATCAGGTCGGCGAGCGTCACCTGCTTACCGCCGGTCTGTGCGCGGTTGAACGCGGCCTGGATGGCGCGCAGCTTTTCCAGCACGGTTGCCAGTTGCGCCGGCTGATTGACCGCCCAGTCCTTCTGCGGGGCAAGCGCGATGCGGCCACCGTTGGCCCCACCGCGCTTATCGGACCCACGGAAGGTTGCCGCCGATGCCCAGGCGGTGGCGACCAACTGGGCAATGGTCAGGCCGGAGGCGAGGATCTGCGTCTTCAGGGTGCTGATGTCCTGCGCGTCGATCAGCGGGTGGGTTACCGTCGGGATGGGGTCCTGCCACAGCAGTTCCTCGGCCGGCACCATCGCCCCCTGGTAGAGCGACCGCGGCCCCATGTCGCGATGCGTCAGCTTATACCAGGCGCGGGCGAAGGCATCGGCGAACTGATCCTGGTTTTCGTGGAACCGTTTGGAAATCGGCCGGTAGATCGGATCCATCCGCAGTGCGAGGTCGGTGGTCAGCATCATCGGCGCATGGCGCCTGGATGGATCATGCGCATCCGGCACGGCGGTTGCGGCGGCACCGGCTTGCGGGTTCCACTGCCAGGCACCGGCCGGGCTTTTCACCAGTTCCCATTCGAAGTTGAACAGATTGTCGAAGTAATTATTGTCCCACTGCGCCGGGCTGTTGGTCCAGGCACCTTCCAGCCCGCTGGTGATCGCATCGACCGCCTTGCCGCTGCCGAAGCTGCTTTTCCAGCCCAGCCCCTGTAGCGCGATGCCGGCGCCTTCCGGCTCGGGCCCGACCAGGGCCGCATCGCCGGCGCCGTGGCATTTGCCGAAGGTGTGGCCGCCGGCGATCAGGGCGACGGTTTCCTCATCGTTCATCGCCATGCGCGCAAAGGTTTCGCGAATATCCCGGGCGGAGGCGAGTGGATCGGGCACCCCGTTCGGCCCCTGCGGGTTGACGTAGATCAGGCCCATCTGGACGGCGGCCAGCGGGTTTTCAAGTTCGCGATCGCCGGCATAGCGCTTGTCGCCAAGCCAGGTGTCTTCGGCGCCCCAGTAAATGTCTTCCTCCGGTTCCCACACGTCGGCGCGGCCGCCGCCGAAGCCGAAGGTTTTGAAACCCATCGATTCCAGCGCGCAATTGCCGGCGAAGATCATCAGATCGGCCCAGGAGAGTTTGTTGCCGTATTTCTGCTTGATCGGCCACAGCAACTGGCGTGCTTTGTCCAGATTGGCGTTGTCTGGCCAGCTATTGAGCGGGGCGAAACGCTGGGTGCCGGAACCGGCGCCACCACGCCCATCGCCGATACGGTAAGTGCCGGCGCTGTGCCAGGCCATGCGGATGAAGAGCGGTCCGTAATGGCCATAATCTGCCGGCCACCAATCCTGCGAGGCCGTCATCAGCGCGAACAGATCGCTTTGCAGCGCCGCCAGATCGAGCGTTTTGAACGCCGCGGCATAGTTGAACCCCGCGCGCATCGGGTTGGACAGCGCGGAATTCTGGTGCAGAATTTTCAGGTTGAGCTGGTTCGGCCACCAATCCCGGTTCGACCGGCTGCCGAGGGTCGCGTGGGTCGAAGCCCCATGCATGACGGGGCATTTGCCGCCGCTCTGGCTTCCATTTCCGTCCATCTTGCTATCCGTTCATTGCTGCTTGGTTGGCGAATACGAACCCCAGATAGAGGGCGTCCGATAGATACAGGGCGTCCAATAGATACAGGGCGTCCAATAGATACAGGGCGGCTGGGCCTGACGCTATGGACC
>JAYTQP010000554.1:0-2953 GCA_043746675.1 Rhodospirillales bacterium
GCGATGCGCTGGCCAAGGATGCGCTCAGCCTGATGCAGGCCGCCGGCATCGACCTCACCCGCGTCGCCACCACCGACCGCGCCACCGGATGCGCTGCAATCTGCGTCGATCCCGCCGGCCGCAACCTGATCGCGGTCGCCAGCGGCGCCAACCTCGCCGCCACCGCGGCCCAGGTGGAACCCGCTTTGCTCGGCCCCGGCACGACCTTGCTGCTGCAAATGGAACTTGCGCCGGATGAAACCGCCAGCCTGATCCGCCGCGCCCGCGCCGCCGGCTGCCGGATCGTGCTCAACCTCGCCCCGGCGGCGATGCTACCGCCGGACGCGCTGCGCATGGTCGATCTGCTGTCGGTGAACGAACCCGAAGCCGCCTACCTCGCCAACCAGCTCGGCTGCCCCAGCACCGCCGCCGCCCTGCGCGCGGCCCTTGCTGTTGACGTCGTGATAACCCTCGGCGAAGCCGGGGTGGACGCCGCCACCGGGCAAGGCGATGTCCGCCTGCCCGCCCGCCAGATCGCCGCCATCGACACCACCGGCGCCGGCGACTGCTTCATCGGTGTTCTGGCCGCCGCCTTGGATCGCGGCCTGACCATGGCAGCCGCCCTCCAACGCGCCAACACCGCCGCCGCCCTGGCCTGTACCCGCCACGGCACCCAAGGCAGCATGCCCACAACGGCGGAAATCGACTTGTTTCTGTAGCCGGGCTAACCCTCCACCCCGGCCATTGCCAGGATCGCGGTCAATCCCGCCGCCATGCCGCGAACGGAATTAGTTTTTTCGACATCGATCCACTCCTCCAGCGAATGGGCACGCCCGGCAGTGCCGCCCGAACTGATGGTAACCGCCGGCACGCCGAGCGCCATCGGGATATTGGCGTCGGTCGAGGAATAAACCTGGCGCGGCGCGAACCCATGCGCCGCGATCGCCGCACTGGTCAGGCGAACGATATCGGCGCTGGCGGCGGTATGGCCGGCCGGCCGGTCTCCGATCAAGGTGGCTTCCACCGTAATGGCGCCCTGAGCGGTGGAACGGGCGTGGTTTTCGGCCTCCATCGCGTAGCACAGCACGCGGTGGAACTGCGCCTCGATCCGCGCCAGTTCAGCCGGCGCTTCGGAGCGCAGATCAACCTCCATCCAAACCTCGTTGGGGATAGCATTGACCGATGTGCCGCCGCCGGTCACCGAAACGCTGTAGGTGGTTTTCGGTTTCGCCGGCACCTGCATGCGCGCCAGTTCGACCATCGCCTGCGCCATCGCGTTCATCGGCGAAACAATCCCGAAGGCGCCGAAACTGTGCCCGCCGGGGCCACGAAACCTCGCCCGGTAGCGCTTCGAGCCAACTGCGCCGGTAACGAAATGATCCATATCCGGCCCATCGATCGAGAAAAAAGCTTCGATCCGGTCTTTATATTTGCCCTCGTTGAACAGATAGCGAATGCCGCGCAGATCGCCGAGACCTTCTTCGCCGACATCGCCGACGAACAGAATATCGTGCCGCGTCTTGATCCCGGCGGCATCCAGCGCGCGCATATAGGCCAGCAGCACGGCGAGGCTGCGGGTGTCATCGCCCACGCCGGGGGCAAATAATTTGGTGCCTTCGCGCCGCACGCGCACATCGGTGCCAGCCGGGAAAACGGTGTCGAGATGGGCGGCGACCACGATCAACCCGCCATTGCCGCTACCCCGCCGCAGCCCAATGGTGTTGCCGATACCGTCGAGTTCGACATCTTCCAGCCCGTGCGCGCGCAGCATTTCCAGATAGGCGGCAGCTTTCGGCGCCTCGCAAAACGGCGGCGCGGGGATTTCGGTCAGCGTGATGATGTCGGCGACGATGCGATCGTGCTCGGCATCGAACAAGGCGATCGCGGTGGCGTAGGCGGGGCTGGCAACGATGGCGGCGACGATGTCTTCCATGACGGGTGCTTTCTTCCGGCTGCGTTCAGGTCCGCGAAATCATCGCGATGCCGGGAAGCGCGAGCTGCGCGAACAGCCGCACATTGGCCAGATCGGCTTCATCGTACCAGCCGGCGCGGTGCAGCAGGTTCAAGGTGCCAAGCGTCTGGCCCTGCCAGCGCACCGGCATGTTCAGCACGCTTTCGCAGCCCAGCGACCAGATCAGTTCATGGTCGTAGAACACCTCCGCGATGTCGTCGCGGGTGCGGCCGATGTAGGGCAGCCCGTCGAACATCACTTTCTGCATCCACGGCGAACCGGTCACCGGCTTGCGGCCGCCAACCGGGTATTCGGTCGGCATGTTGGAATAAAAACGTTCGCTCTGCTTCAGGCCGGGGTGGTGCACCAGAATGGTGAACAGGATGTGGCCGGTGGCGGCGGCCAGCCCAGCATCGATGGCGCGGAAACTGGCGCCGGGCTGGTCGCCCTCGCGCTGGGCGTCGAGCACGGCGGCGATGTGCAAGGTGGCATCGGGGCGGGTCATTTGGCTTCCAATGGTTGGCGTATGTGTTCGGGGATGATCCCGTCGGGGCGGAAATACAGCACCAGGATCAGGGCGACGCCAATGCTGGCTTCGCGCAGGGCAGCAAACTGCACCGGCTTCAGGCCGGGAAAGGCGCCGCCGAAAAACCGTGTGCTTTCGGTCAGCGCGATCACCAGCACGGCGCCGAGCACCGCGCCGCGCATGGTGCCGGTGCCGCCGGCGGTCAGCGCCAGCACGACGTAAATGGTAATCAGCGGCTGGAACGCATCCGGCGCGACATAGGCATTGAAATGGGCATAAAGCGCGCCGGCCAGCCCTAGCAGCCCGGCCCCGAGCGCGAACGCCTGCACCTTGAACGCCAGCACCCGCTTGCCGGCGACGGCAGCGACCACGTCATCCTCCCGGATCGCCCGCAACACACGGCCGAACGGCGCGGCGGACAGCCGGGCCAACAGCCAGGCGGACAATCCCACCACCGTCCAGACGATGACCACGAATTGCAGATTGAACAGCAGCGG
>JAYTQP010000555.1:0-3227 GCA_043746675.1 Rhodospirillales bacterium
GGATCAGCGTTTGAAGGCGCTGAAGCCGTTTCGTTGCCAATCTACCCGGTGCGGCCAAACGGGTTGGATGCGTTGGCGGCCGTGCTCGGCGCTGGCCAGATCGCTTATTTGAGCGCGTGCGGCTTCAAAGCCCGCAACGGCGAAATGCTGCTGTTGCCGGTGGCGGGCGGGATCGGTGCGGCCGTTGTCGGTGCGGCCGTTGTCGGTCTGGGCAGCGACCGGGCTGCGCAGGCATTTGGCGGTCTGGCAACAAAATTGCCGGAAGGCGACTGGCATCTGGTCGCCGGCGATTACGATGCGCCAGACGCTGTGCTGGGATTTTGTCTCGGCGCCTATCATTTCGCTACCTTCAAACCACCCACGCGCGCGCCGGCGCGGCTGCTGGTGGGTGACGGCATGGGGCGTGCCAAATCCGTCGCGAAAGCGATATGGATGGTGCGCGACCTGATTAATACGCCGGCGAACCTACTCGGGCCAGCCGAGCTCGCCGATGCCGCAATCGCGCTTGGGCAAGCCAACGGCGCGTTGTGCAAACGCACCGAAGGCGCCGAACTCGACCGCGAATTCCCAACCGTTGCCGCCGTCGGGCGCGGCTCGGACCGCCCGCCCGTGGTGGCCAGCTTTCGCTGGCAGGGCAGCAAGGCCGGGCCGAACGCACCTTTGGTAGCCCTTTGCGGCAAGGGCGTGGTGTTCGATACCGGCGGCTACGACCTGAAACCGTCCGCCGGCATGCTGCGGATGAAAAAAGACATGGGCGGCGCCGCCAACGTGCTTGGCATGGCCCGGGTGATGATGGAAGCCGACCTGCCGATCCGCCTCGTGGTACGGATCGGCTGTGTGGAAAATGCGGTCTCCGGCCACGCCATGCGCCCGCTCGATGTGATCCGCACCCGCCGCGGCCTCAGTGTGGAAATCGGCAACACCGATGCCGAGGGCCGGCTGGTGCTATGCGACCTGCTGGCCGAAGCGTCCGATGAAAAGCCGGATCTGCTGATCGATTGCGCAACGCTCACCGGCGCCGCCCGCGTCGCCCTCGGGCCGGACCTGCCGGCGCTGTTCTGCAACGACGATAGCTGGGCGGAACGCTTGGCCGCGGCCGGTGCCAGCCGAAACGATCCGATCTGGCGCCTGCCGCTGTGGGATGGCTACGACAGTTGGCTGGACAGCCCGATCGCCGACCTCAACAACGTCTCCAGCAAACCGATGGCCGGTGCCGTCACCGCCGCGCTCTACCTCCGCCGCTTCGTCGCGCCGGATGTGAAATGGGCGCATTTCGACATGTATGCCTGGAACGATGCCACCCGCCCCGGACGCCCCGAAGGCGGCGAAGCGCAGGCACTGCAAGCCGTTTGCGCCGCAATCGAAACGGCTTGGCCACCCGTCTGATCCGCCTGCCCTGCTCTCTCCAAAATAGGACAAATATCATGGCCGCAGCCCCAACCTCCGTCGCCACCGAGCAGCTCATCGGCATTCTGCGCGACACCACGGTGTCTCTCGTACGCCGTGCCGGCCCCGACCTTTCCGCCCGCCAGCTCGGCGTGCTGCTGACCTGCTATCTCAACGATGGCGGCCACACCGTTCGCGGCCTCGCCGCCAGCCTCAACGTCTCCAAGCCCGCCATCACTCGCGCCCTCGACCGCCTCGGCGAATTCGACCTCGCCCGCCGCAAAACCGATCCGGCCGACCGCCGCAGCGTGCTGGTGCAACGCACCCCGAAAGGCACGGCCCTGCTGCGTGAACTGCGCGGCATGCTCGCCGAAGCCGCTGCCGAGGCGGTCAAAGCCGAAAAAACCGCCGCCGCCGCTCCCGCAAAAAAGAAAAAATCCGCCAAGGGCTAAATTGATTCAGGCCGGCTAAGCTGCACGCCGCATCGCTCCTTCCGCCAGCAAGCGTGGAACCTCGCCGGCCGGGCGCGGTGGGCTGAAGAAGTAGCCCTGCACCTCGGTGCAACCGTCAGCGATGAGCTGTTCAAGCTGTTGCAAGGTTTCGACCCCCTCGGCAGTCGTCGCGATGCCGAGCGAGGCGCCAAGCCCGGCAATGGCGCGAACGATGGTACCCGCCTCGTCGGACTCGGTCAGTTCGCGAACGAAACTTTTATCGATCTTTAATTTGTCGAACGGGAAACTGCGAAGATAGCGCAGCGAAGAATAGCCGGTACCGAAATCATCCAGTGAAATGCGCACACCAAGCGCGCGCAAACGGTGCAGCGCGGCGACGTTAGAGTCGCTTTCCTGCAACAGCACGCTTTCGGTGATCTCCAATTCCAGCCGATCGGCGGTAAGGCCGGTGTCGCGCAAGGCGGCCTCGATCTGTTCGGCAATGTCGCCGGTGGCGGTGCGCTGGCCGAACTGCACCGGCGAAAGATTAACCGCAACACTGACCGGCTCCGGCCATTCCATCGCCTCGGCACAGGCGGTTCGCAGCACCCATTCGCCGATCGGCACGATTAGGCCGAGTTCTTCGGCCAGCGGAATGAAAGCGTCCGGGGCGATCAGACCACGCGTAGGATGGCGCCAACGCAGCAGCGCCTCGAAACTTTTGACCCGGCGTTGTGTCACCGATATCAGTGGCTGGTAATAAAGCTCGAATTGTCCGTTCGGCAAAGCCAGGCGCAAATCGCGTTCGAGGGTACGGCGGGATTGCGCGGCGACGTCCATTTCCGGGGCGAAGATTTGCCAACCGCCGCCGCCAGCTTGTTTGGCATGGTAGAGCGCAAGGTCGGCGTTGCGAAGCAGACCATCCGCATCACCATCCGGCCCGGCGGCGGCAACGCCGACCGAAGCGCCGATCAGCACTTCTGCGCCATCGATAACATAGGGTAGCGAAAGCTGGCTGACCAGACGGGCAGCAAGGGCGATGGCTTTATCCGGCGTATCGCCATCGCTCTGGACGACAGCGAAATCATCGCTGCCAAGCCGGGCCGGCAAGTCGTTTTCCCGTACGATCGCGCGCAGACGACGTGCGACTTCGCATAAAATCGCATCGCCGACCGCATAGCCGAGTGTGTCGTTGATCAGCTTGAAACGATCCAGATTGATGCAGTGAACGGTGTAGCCGTGGCGGCGACTACCAAGATTATCCTCTTGCCGAAGCGCATCGAGCAGGGCACGGCGGTTGGGTAGGTCGGTCAACACATCGTGGCGGGCCAGATGGGCGACGCGGGCAATGGTACGATTGCGTTCGGTCACGTCGTCGTAGGTGCAGACCCAGCCGCCATCGGCCATTGG
>JAYTQP010000556.1:0-2752 GCA_043746675.1 Rhodospirillales bacterium
TAGGCATCCAGCCGCCGTTCCGGGGACGGGATCTTGACCAGTTCGAACAATTCCAGCGCACGGGCGCGGGCGGCGGCTTTCGACAGTTTAAGGTGCTGGCGGACGGTTTCCACAATCTGGTCGCCGACGGTGTAGACCGGATCGAGCGCCGTCATCGGCTCCTGGAAGATCATCGAAATCAGCCCGCCGCGCAGGCTTTGCAACCCTTTGCCATCGAGCGCCAGCACATCCTTGCCGGCGACATGGATGCGGCCGTCGATCTGGGCGCGGCCGGCCGGGAGCAGCCGCATCATCGCGCGCAGGGTGACCGATTTGCCAGAACCGGATTCGCCGAGGATGCACAGTACCTCGCCTTCCCGCACCTGGAAGCTGACGCCGTTGACGGCATGCACGGTGGCTTCGCGGGTGACGAAACGAACGTTGAGGTCTTCCACCTCCGCCAGAATACCGGTCTGGACCGGGGGCATTGCACCATCCATCTCAGGCATTCCCGGCGACGTCGGCGAGGCTGTGGCCGGAAGTCGGGTCCCGCATGTGGCAGGCGGCGACATGGCTTTCCCGATCGCGCCAAGTGCCAAGTTCCGGCATCACGGCCTCGCACACAGTTTCGGCATGGGGGCAGCGAGTGCGGAAACGGCAAGCCGAGGGTGGGTTGATCGGGCTGGGTGGATCGCCGGTGATCGGCGGTTCTTCGAGCCGGTTCGCCGGGTCCATCGAGGATCGCGAGCCGAGCAATGCGCGGGTATAGGGGTGCTTGGGGCGGCGGAAAATATCGTCGACCGGGCCGAGTTCGACGACGCGGCCGAGATACATTACCAGCACGCGGTCGGAGATATACTGCACCACGTTCAGATCGTGGCTGATGAACAGATAGGTCAGGCTGAAGCTGTTTTTCAGTTGGCGCAGCAGGTTCAGCACCTGGGCTTCCACCGACTTGTCCAGCGCGGACACCGCTTCATCGAGGATGACCATGCGCGGGCTGATCGCCAGGGCGCGGGCGATATTCACCCGCTGCTTCTGCCCGCCTGACAATTCGTGCGGATAGCGTGGGCCGAACAGTTCCGGGTTCAATCCGACCTTGGTCAGCATGTCGCGCGCGATCAGCCGGGCCTGGGCGCGCTTGTTGCCGTGCACCATTGGCCCGAACGCGACCGAATCGCGCACCGGCATGCGCGGGTTGAGCGAAGAATAACTGTCCTGAAACACCATCTGCACCTGCCGGCGCAAGCTATCGACATCGATCCCATCGGGGCTTCGCACCGCCTCGCCATCGAAAATCAGACCGCCACGATCCGGCACGATCAGATGCATCAGCAGCCGTGCCAAGGTGGATTTGCCGCAGCCGCTTTCGCCGACCACGCCAAGGGTTTCGCCCTTGAAGACGCTGAACGAAACATCGTCCACCGCTTTCACCGCGGCCGGCTTGCCATCCTGCGCCTTGACGCGGAAATATTTATGCAGCCCCTCAACGATCAGCAGCGGCTGTGCCTGGCCGCCACGATCCCGCGGATGCAGGTCGGCATCGGCGTGCAGATGTGCGCTCACATCCGCACATCCATGGCCGCGCGAATGCCGTCGCTGACAAGGTTGAAGCAGATCGAGGTTACGAAAATCGCCACCCCCGGCATCGCACAAATCCAGGGGTTCACGTAGATCGACTGCCGCAAGGTGGACAGCATCAGGCCCCAGTCCGGCTCTGGCGGTTTCACCCCCAGCCCGAGGAAAGACAGGCCAGAGGCCAGCAGGATGGAGACCGAAACCAGGCTGGACGCGTAGATGAAGATCGGACCGAGCACGTTGCCGAGCACGTGGTAGCGCAGGATGGTGAAGGTGCCGGCGCCGGACGCGCGGGCGGCCTCGATGAAATCCAGATTGCGGATCTGCGTGGTGGCGGTTTCCGAAATGCGGCACAGCGCCGGCACGAACACCAGCGACAGCGCGATCATGCCGTTGCCGATGCCGCCGCCCATGGCACCCGAAATCGCCACCGCCAGCAGCACGGAGGGAAAGGCGTAGAACACATCCATCGTGCGCATGATGCCCATGTTGACCTTGCCACCGGCAAAGCCGGCGAGGATCCCCAGGCTGCCGCCGACCATCGTGGCGATCGCCACCGGGGCCAGGCCCATCAGCAGCGAAATGCGGCCGCCATAGATGATGCGGGTGAGCAGATCGCGGCCGAGTTCATCGGTGCCGATCAGGTGGCCACGCCAACCGAACGGTTTCAGGCGCCCGATCACGCTATCCTGATAGGGGTCGAACGGCGCGATCAGCGGGGCGAAGGCGGCGCATAGCACGATCGCCAGAATGATGGCGCCAAATGCCAGCGTGATCGGATCGTGCCGCAGCCGGTAGGCGACGCTGCCCCAGTAGCCGCGGACCAATGTTGCCGGTAACGTATCGGCTTGCAGATCGCTGGGGTGGGCGGTGATCGCCTGGGCCATGCTGCTTCCTTTCAGGCGCGACGGATGCGCGGGTCGATGGCGGTTTGCAGCAGATCGACCACCAGATTGGTCGCCACGAACACCAGCGACAGCAGTAGGATTGCGCCCTGCAGCACCGGGATATCGCGGTTGATGATCGCCTTGGCCAGCAGAAAGCCGCTGCCTGGCCAGGTGAAAACGGTTTCGATCAGAATCGACCCGCCCATCAGATAGCCGAACTGCAGGCCCATGACCGCCAGCACCTGCGGCAAAGCGTTCTTCAGCACATGGCGGATCACCGCGAACTCGCTGAGGCCTTTCGCGCGCAA
>JAYTQP010000557.1:0-3400 GCA_043746675.1 Rhodospirillales bacterium
CAGGCTGCGGGTCACGCCGCCGAACGCCATTTCGCGGAAGCGGCTATGGCCGTACATGCCGCAGACCAGCAGGTCGGCGCCGACGTCGGCGGCGAAGGACAGCAGGGCTTCGCCTTCGGAGATATCAGTGGCGGTAATTTGCCGGCTTTCGGCTTTGACGCCGTGGTGGGCGAGATGGCGGGCCAGGTCGTCGGCGGGTTTTTCACCGTCGGCGGTAATGCCGCGTTGTGGCCCGCGTTGTGAGTTGATGGCGACGATGGTGACTTTTTTGGCAGTTTGCAGCAGTGGCACGGCGTCGGCGACCGCGCGGGCGGCTTCGGCGGTGGCATTCCAGCCGATCAGCACGTGGCTTCCCAGGCTCGGGTAGTTGCCCGCGTAGGGAATGACCAGCAGCGGACAGCCTGCCCCCATCAGCAGGGCCGGGTCGAGCGCGGCGCCGATGCCGGTATCCGGGCTGGGTTGGCCGACCACCACCAGATCGGCGTAGCGCCCGTGCAGGCTGACCACCTCGGTGGCAAAGCCTTCAACCTGCCGCCATTCGCCCACCAGGCCGTGCGCGACCACTTCGGCCTCGAAGCCGGTTTGCAGCTTGCGGCATTCTTCGTCCTTGGTGGCCCGCATACGATCGAGCATTTCGTTCACCTGGGTGGCGTCGAAATACATTGGCGGGTCGCCAATGAAGATTTCCGAGGCCGGCATGTCGTAGCTATGCAACCCGACCAGCGCAGCACCGTGTTTGGCGGCCAGGTCGGCGGCGATTTTCAGCCGCAGCGGGCTGCGCGGGGTGGCGTCGAGATGCACGAGGATTTCTTTGAGCGCCATGGCGACCTCCTGTTGATGCCGAACCATGCGAGCGGCGCGAAGCGTCGGCATTGATACAGGTCAACGGCGCCAATGCGCCCGCAAGCTGTCGTGGCGGCCGAGCAGCAGCCCGACGATCCAGGCAAGTCCGGCGGCCAGCACGATGGCGGGTCCGGCGGGGATATCGGCGTAATAGGAAAGCAGCAGTCCGGTGTAGGAGGCCAACAGCGCCAGGCCGGCGGCAACGCGGATTTGTCCGGCCAGGGTGGCGGCGAAATGGCGGGCGGCGACTGCGGGCAGCATCATCAGCCCAACCGACATCAGGGTGCCGAGGGCAGCGAACCCGCCGACCACGCAGGCGACCACCAGCCCCATGAAGGCGAGATGCCAGCGGGCCCCGTTGCCGCCGAGCGCGTCGAGAAAGCCAGGATCGAAACTTTGCAGGATCAGCGGCCGCCAGATGATCGCCAGCCCCAGCAGGCTGACGCTGGCAACCAAGGCCATCAGAAAAAGTGCGGCGTCATCCACCGCGAGCACGCTGCCGAACAGCAGATGGGTAAGGTCGATGCCACGGCCGCGCGAGATCATGGCGACGCCGGCGGCAAGCGCGATCAGGGTAACCGCGGCCAGTTGGCTGTCTTCACGCCCCGCCGTCACCCGCGCCAGCCAGCCCGCCAGCAATGTAACCGCGAGGCCGGCCAGCAGCCCACCGGCGCCCATTGCCAGCAGCGATACGCCGCCCAGCATGGCGCCAAGCGCGATGCCGGGCAGGATGCCGTGTTGCAGAACATCGGTCGTCAGGCTCATCCGCCGCAGCACCAGAAACACCCCCAGCGGCGGCCCGGCCAGCGACAGCGCCAGGCAGCCCGCCAACGCGCGGCGCATGAACCTCAGGGTGAAGGGGTCGTAGAGCAAATCGAGGCTCAAGCGACCTCCCGCCACGGCGCATCCCACGGATCGAGCGCGATCCGCGCGGCGCGGCGATTGGCGGCCGACAGCACGGCGGCGGTTTCCCCCAGCGCGATCATCCGGCGGGCCAGCAACAGGGTTTGCGGGAAGCTGGCGCGAACCATGTCGAGATCGTGCAGCACGGCAATCACGGTCCGGCCCTCGCGCTGCCAGGCGGCGAGCATGTCGAGAAAAATCGCCTCGCTGGCAACATCGACGCCGGCCACCGGCTCATCCAGCAGCAGCACCGCGGCATCCTGCACCAGCAGCCGCGCCCAGAGCACGCGCTGGAACTGGCCGACCGACAAGGCCCCGATCAGCCGGCCGCTGAGGTCCGCCACCCCCACCCTTGCCAATGCCGCGCTCACCCGGGCGGCGTCGGCGGCTGGCAGACGGGCGAAGGCGCCGATTTTCGGCCAGGCGCCGAGTGCCACCACATCGGCGCAGGTGATCGGGAAGCTGCGCTCCATCCGGCTGGCTTGCGGCAGCAAGGCGATGCGGTCCGCCGGCAGGCCACCGCGATCGATCCGGCCGGACGCCAGCGGATGCACCCCGGCGATCGCGCGCAGCAGGGTGGTTTTGCCGGCGCCGTTCGGGCCGACCAACGCCACCCGGCTGCCGGCGGGGAAGCTGGCGCTAACCGCGTGCACAGCGGCCACGCCGCGATAGTTGCAACTCACATGGTCCAGGCGAATGGTCATCGCGCCCACGCCACCGCCAGCCACAGCAGCGCGATCAGCCCGCCGGCCAGCACAAGGCGGGCGCCCAGGCCGGAGGTCGGCGCAAGCGGATCGGAAAAACGATGCAACATGAACGTAATACTATAACATAACGCACAGCAGGACAACGCGGCGGCGTCAGGCGATTTCCCGCACCAGTTTCTGCCGCATCGCCACGGCAAATTCCTTGTAGTTCGCGCACCATAACGCGAACGCGCCAACGCCGCCGATCACCTCGGCGGTATAGCGATCGAGCAGATCGGGTTCCTCGTGCAGCACGCATAGCCCGTTGATAATCACCCCATCATCGACCAGCCGGTCGCGCACGATTTCCGGCGCGATCCCCTGGTTGGATCGCCCGTCGCCCACCACATCGATCACAAGTCGCGCGGCGCGGGCCGGCATGGTGGCGAACAGGGTTTCGCACCGCGCCAGCGCCTCGCCGATCGCGGTCGTGCCGGCCTGGATGCTGCGCGGGGTGTTTTCCACGTCGTCGGCGAAGCCCGCGATCGCCGCCGGGCTGTCCAGCCGGGTCCAGTCTAGCACCAGATCCTGCGCGCCATGGCCCGACCAGATCAGCACCGCGCACAGCGCCGCCCCCTGCGCCCCCCCGGTCAGCCCGGCGACCACCGCCGCATCGCGCAGCCCGGCCGCACAGCCGGACGCCATCAGGCCGAATTCTTCCAGCGTCACGCTGGCCGAGCAATCCAGCGCCAGGACCAAAGCCAAATCCACGTCTTGCATGCCGTATAATGCACCCATCGCCGCGTGCCGCGCCAGCGCATGGGGTTGAGCATTCCGGCCGGAGCGCCGACTATCGCCCCAAATCAGCCCCGGAGACGTCGATGCCCGAAGATCAACATGCCGCTTTGCCGCTCGCGCGCCTGGTGGTGCTGGACCTCACCCTGGCCCGTGCCGGCCCAACCTGCGTG
>JAYTQP010000558.1:0-2254 GCA_043746675.1 Rhodospirillales bacterium
TGTTCAGCCCCGGCGCCTCGGTTTCGGCGGTCTATGCCCCCAAGGCGGCGGCCGCCGGCTGCGTGGTGATCGACAACACCAGCCAGTTCCGCATGGAACACGACGTGCCGCTGGTGGTGCCGGAAGTGAACCCGCAGGCGTTGAGCCGCATCCGCCGCGGCATCATCGCCAACCCGAACTGCTCCACCATCCAGATGGTGGTCGCGCTGAAGCCGCTGCACGACCGCTTCAAGATCAAGCGGGTGGTGGTGTCCACCTACCAATCGGTGTCTGGCGCCGGCAAGGACGGGATGGACGAGCTGCTGCTGCAATCGCGCCGCAGCCTGGTGCACGACCAGATCGTGCCGCAGGAATTCACCAAGCAGATCGCCTTCAACGTGATCCCGCACATCGACAAATTCATGGATGACGGCGCCACCAAGGAAGAATGGAAAATGGTGGTCGAAACCAAGAAAATCCTCGATCCGGATATCGCCGTGTTCGCCACCTGCGTCCGCGTGCCGGTATTCATCGGCCATGCGGAATCGATTGCGGTGGAATTCGAAAACCCGGTCACCGCCTCGCTGGCGCGCGACGTGCTGCGCGATGCGCCGGGCATCGTCGTGCAGGACCGGCGCGAGGATGGCGGCTACATCACTCCGCTGGATTGCCAGGGCGAGGACGCCACCTTCATCAGCCGGCTGCGCAAAGACCCGACCGTGCCGCATGGGCTGGGCTTCTGGTGCGTGTCCGACAATCTGCGCAAAGGGGCCGCGTTGAATGCGGTGCAGATTGCCGAGACGCTGGTGGCGCAAGGGTATTTTGAGCGCAAGGCGGCTTAGGCAGGGCGGAAGAAAGCGCTTCTTTTTGGAAAAAAGAAGCAAAAACCTTCTTCCGCTAGATCATCATCCGTTCAAATGGCTTCCTGTGAACGGATAAAGATGATCGATAAAACAACATGCTAGCGCTTCGGCTCATTCGGATACTACCGAACGAGTCGAAGCACTAGGTTGATTTTGTGGGCCGATTCACCCAACGGGCTGAAGTGCCCGTTGGGATCGGACCACTAGAGTGCGTCAATCGATTCAATATGAAGGGTTCGCGCTCTAATCTTCGAAGCCGACGTAGCGGACGAAGTTTTCGTTGGTTTCACGGTCTGATTTGACCGTGTTGGCGGGGAATTCGTCGTTGGGGTAGCCGAGCGCGATGCAGGTCAGGATCACCTCGTCGTCGGGGATGGCGGCTTCCTCGCGGACGATTTCGGACCGCATGATGCCCTGGCCGTTGATGACAGTGCCCAGGCCCCGGTCCCAGGCGGCGAGGCAAATGCCGTAGGACAGCGCGCCGACATCGAAATGCACGACCGCGCCGGGATCGAGCGCGCGGTCATAGGTCAGCACGAGGGAAACCGGGGCGTCGAACTGGCGGAAGCCGCGCATCACCCAGTCCTGCCGCATTGGCTTGTCGTCGCGGGCGATGCCCATGGCGCCGAACAGCTTGACCGCGACGGCGACCTGGCGGGCGCGGTGGACGCCGGCATATTCGCCGTGGGTGTGGATTTCCCGGTTCGGTTTGGCACCGGCCAGCATGGTTTCGGTGTTACGCTGGCGCACCCGTTCGAGCGGCGCGCCGGTCAGCACATGAACGTGCCAGGGCTGGGTATTCATCGAGGATGGCGCGATTTTGGCGACGTTGATAATGTCGGCGATCACCGCGCGCGAGACCGCGTCGCTCTTGTAGCCACGGACACTGCGGCGGGTGCGGACAAGCGTTTCGAAATCCATTCGATATTTCCCATAAGATTTGCCGCAGCGTTACCGTCGATCCAGCATGCCCGCAACGGTGGTATATTGCCGAGTTGAAAAGTTTTTTGCTTCTTTTTTCCAAAAAAGAAGCGCTTCCCTACCCTTCCGGGATCGAGCAAAATCATGCCCACAAGGCCCATCGCACAACGCTCGTGCTCTGGCCCGACTATCCGCTCGCGAGCGCGATTGCGACCCGCACCAGGGCGCCGAGCCAGAGCACGAGGGTTGCGATCGCCTGCACGCCGAAGCCGGGGCCGCGTTTTTCGGCCGCGGCTTTGTAGGTTTGGATGTAGAGCAGGCGGCCAAAGATCCAGACCACGCCAAGCACGGCGGCCGGGATGTCGCCGACCGAGAGCGCGAACAGCCAGAGCGCCGGCAGATACAGCGGCAGCCATTCCAGCGTGTTCATCTGGGCGCGGAACATGCGCTCGAAGTTTTCATTGCCGGTGGTGGCGGGCGCTTTGACGCCG
>JAYTQP010000559.1:0-7196 GCA_043746675.1 Rhodospirillales bacterium
GAGGACGCGGCTGGCTTCGTCGCCCGCCCCTCCATCCGCGCGGAAGGCTGAACCATGGCCTACACAATCGAAGGCAACACCGGCACCTGGGAAATCGTCGTCGGGCTGGAAGTGCATGCCCAGGTCATCAGCAAGGCGAAGTTGTTCAGCGGCGCGGCCACCGCTTTCGGCGCCGCGCCGAACAGCCAGGTGAGCTTCGTGGATGCGGCCTTCCCCGGCATGCTGCCGGTGGTGAACGCCGAATGCGTGGCCCAGGCGGTGCGCACCGGGCTGGGGCTGAACGCGCAGATCAACCTTACCAGCCGGTTCGACCGCAAGAACTACTTCTATGCCGACCTGCCGAACGGCTACCAGATCAGCCAGTTCGAGCATCCGATCGTCGGCGCCGGGGTGGTGGAAATCGAACTGGCCGACGGCAGCACGCGCCACATCGGGGTCACAAGGCTGCATCTGGAACAGGATGCCGGCAAATCCCTGCACGATCAGGACCCGAGCAAAACCTACGTCGATCTCAACCGGTCCGGCGTCGGGCTGATGGAGATCGTCAGCGAGCCGGATATTCGCAGCCCGGAAGAAGCCGGCGCCTATCTGCGGAAATTGCGCTCGATCCTGCGCTATCTCGGCACCTGCGACGGCAACATGGAAGAAGGCTCCATGCGCGCCGATGTCAACGTATCCGTGCGCAAGGCCGGCGAGGCGTATCGCACGCGCTGCGAGGTGAAGAACGTCAACTCCGTCCGCTTCGTCATGCAGGCGGTGGAAGTGGAGGCGGTGCGCCAGATCGCGGTCTGGGAGGCCGGCGGCGAGGTGCAGCAGGAAACTCGGCTGTTCGATCCGGCGCGGCTGGAAACACGGTCGATGCGCAGCAAGGAAGACGCGCATGATTATCGTTATTTCCCCGATCCGGATTTGTTGCCGCTGGAGCTCGATCCGGCCTGGGTGGAACAATTGCGCGCAGCCTTGCCGGAACTGCCGGACCCGAAGCGCGCTCGCTTCATCAAGGATTATGGCCTGACCCCGTACGATGCCGGCGTGCTGGTGGCCGAACAGCCAACCGCGTTGTTTTTTGAAACCGTCGCCGCCGGGCGCGATGCCAAACAGGCGGCCAACTGGGTGACCGGGGAATTGTTCGGCGCGCTCAACCGCCGCAATGCCACGATCGAAACCAGCCCGGTCAGCGCGGAAAACCTCGGCGCGCTGCTCGATCTGATCGCTGACAGCACCATCAACGGCAAGATCGCCAAGCAGGTGTTCGACGCGATGGTGGAAACCGGCGCGGCGCCGGCGGCGATCGTGCAAGCCAAGGGCCTGCGCCAGGTGACCGACACTTCGGCGATCGAGGCGGCCGTCGATGCGGTGATCGCCGGCCATCCGGACAAGGTTGCCGAATACCGTTCCGGTAAGGAAAAGTTGTTCGGCTTCTTCGTCGGCCAGGTGATGCGGGCGATGGGCGGCAAGGGCAATCCGGCGTTGGTCAACGCGGTGATCACGGCGAAGCTGGGCTGATGCGCGGGATTGTTGTGCTGCTGCTGCTGCTGGCCGGGCCGGCGCAGGCGCAGCCGGTGTCCATCCTGGCCTATCATCGGTTCGATCCGGTGCAGGCCAGCGCGGCCACCGTGGTGCAGACGGCGGTGTTCGCCACCCAGATGGAATTTCTGCGTGCGCACGGCGTGCAGGTGATCCGGCTGGCGGCCCTGGTGGACAGCTTGCAGGGCAAAGCGCCCGCGATTGCCGAGCCTGCGGTGGTGCTGACCGCCGATGACGGCTGGCGCAGCGTCTACACCGAAATGTTTCCGCTGCTCCGCAAGCTGAACTTCCCGGCGACGTTGTTCATCAACCCACCTGCCATCGGCCATGGCGGCGCCTACCTCACCTGGGCGCAGATCGATGAAATGCGGGCCTCCGGCCTGATCGAGATCGAAGCGCACACGCAAACCCATCCTGATTTCAACGACCAGCACGCCCAACGCAGCGCGGCGGATTATTTGGCGTTCGTGGACCGCGAACTGGCCGGCTCGCGCGCCGATATCGCGGCGCATGGGGGCGACACGAACTTTTTCGCCTGGCCCTATGGCATCAACGATGCGGCCTTGCAGGCGGCCGCCGCACATGACGGGTTTCGGGCGGCCTTCGCGCTCGGCTCGCGGCCGGTGCTGGCCGGTTCGCCGCTTTTCGCGCTGCCGCGCTATCAGGTTTACAACAGCGACGGCCCGGCCCGCTTCGCGGCGATTGTCGCTGGGCAGCCCCGCCGCTAACCCCGGATTGCCGGCGGAAGCAGAGCAGGGGATAGTCCGGCCAACATGACCCAACTGGGAGCCACCGGATGACCATCGAACTCTGGACCTGGAACACCCCCAACGGCCGCAAGATCAGTGCGGCCCTGGAAGAAATGGCGCTGCCCTACAGCGTGCATCCCGTTAATATCGGTAAGAACGAGCAGTTCGCGCCTGATTTTCTCAAGATCAGTCCTAACAACCGTATCCCCGCCATCGTCGATCCCGATGGTCCCGGCGGCAAACCGATTTCAGTGTTCGAGTCCGGCGCCATCCTGATCTATCTCGGGCAAAAGTCGAAAAAATTCTGGCCGGCCGATGTGCGCGCGCAAATTCCGGTGCTGGAATGGCTGATGTGGCAGATGGGCGGCTTCGGGCCGATGCCGGGCCAGGTGCATCATTTCCTGCAAGTTGAAAACGAGGCCGATCGCCGCTATGGGCTGGAACGCTACAACAAGGAAACCCGGCGCCTGTACGGCGTCGCCGACCGCCGGCTGGCGGAGGTGCCGTTTTTCGCCGGCGATATCTCAATCGCCGACTTCGCCATTCTCGGCTGGGCCTGGCGGCATGAACGCCATCAGGTCGATCTTGCCGACTTCCCCAACGTCAAACGCTGGTACGAAACCATGATGGCTCGCCCTGGGACTGCCCGCGGGTTCGAGGTTGCGCTGAGCTAGCGCAACCCTAACCCACGCGCGATCATCCCGCGCAGGATTTCCCGCGTGCCGCCGCGCAAAGAAAAACTCGGTGCATGCAGCATGCTATGCGCCAAGACGGCGAGAAAATCCTCAGTCGATTGCGCGCTTGGTTCGGAGGTGATCAGCAGCCGGGCGATTTCCGGGATTTCCTGCTCCAGGGTGGTGCCGAGGTCTTTCACCATTGCCGCGTGATTGGCCGGTTCCAGCCCTTGTTGCAGCATCCCGGAAATCGACCGCGACATCCTCCGCAACGTCAGAAAATGCGCCGACAGCCGCCCCAGCGCGATCGCCGCCCGTTCGGACGGGCTTGGCCCCAGCGCCCGGATCAGTTCCACCACCAGCCCGAAGGTGGACAGGAACCGTTCCGGCCCGGAGCGCTCGAAGGCCAGTTCGCCGGTAACCTGCTTCCAGCCATCGCCCTCGCCGCCAAGGATCGCGTCATCCGGCAGAAAGGCGTCAGTGAACACGCATTCATTGAAATGATGGGCGCCGGACAGCGCGTGGATCGGGCGGATTTTCAGCCCCTGGGTGGTTTTCATATCGACCAGGAACTGGCTGGTGCCGGCGTGGCGGTTGGCGGCATCCGGCGCGCCGGTGCGGCAGAACAGGATCATGTAATCTGCCAGGTGCGCCGATGACGTCCACAGCTTGGTGCCGTTGATCAGCCAGCCGCCTTGCACCTTGGTGGCTTTGGTGCGGGTGGAGGCAAGGTCGCTGCCGCTGTCGGGTTCGGACATGCCGATGCAGAAACAGGCTTCGCCGGCAGCGATTTTTGGCAGGATGGTCTGCTTCTGCGCTTCGGTGCCAACTTTCAGGATCTGCAAACCGCTTTGCCGGTCGGCGACCCAGTGGAGCGAAACCGGAGCGCCGGCGGCGAGCATCTCCTCCATCACCACGTAGCGTTCCAGCGCGGTGCGCGCATGCCCGCCATATTGCTTCGGCCAAGTCATGCCGATCCAACCCATCGCACCGACCTTGCGGCTGAAGTCCGCATCATGGCCGGACCAGCTTTCGGCTTTCGCGCGTGGATCGCGGTTGGCGAGTTCGCGGCGGAGAAAATCGCGAACCTCGCCGCGCAGGGTTTCCCCGGCGGGGGAGGCGGGCGGCGGCGGGAAAGTGATGGCGTTCATGGCAAATGCCTCCTCAGGCCGCGTCGGTCAGGTCGTACCAGAAATTATCGGCGCCGCGCGCGGCGATGTGGCGGCCGAGCAGGGCGCCCCATTCGGCCTCGTTGCCGAATTCATCGCGCCACGACCAGAGCCGCTTGGTGAAAAAATGCAGGCTGTGTTCGTAGGTGAAGCCGATCGCGCCATGCACCGCGTGCGAAAGATTGGCGCCCGCACCTGCCGCCTCGCCGCAGCGCATTTTGGCCGCCGCGATGGCGAATATCGCGCCGTCGCGGCCCACCGCTTCGGCGGCGATGTCGGCGGCCGCACTTGCGGCGGCGGTCTGGCTGGCCAGGATCGCCAGATTCTGCTGCACCGCCTGGAACTTGCCGATCGGCTTGCCGAACTGCTTGCGATCGAGCGCATATTGCACGGTGATATCGAGCATATGGCTCAGCGCCCCAGCGATTTGCAGGCAGCGCATGGCCGCCCCGATAGCCCGCAATTCTGCCAGCCCGACGGTGCTGGGCGCCGCCGCATCGCGGCCGATATCGGCGGCGAAAACCAGCGTGTCGCGCGGTTCCTGCGCCAGGTTGGTGCTCGGCGTGACCGTCCAGCCATTGCGCGGCACAAGTGCGACCAGCGTCCCGTCCTGCCCATCGGCGCGCACGGCAATCGCGCCGACGCTGCGGCCCCAGGGAATGCGCCGCGCGGTGCCGGCAATGTGCCAGCCGGCGGCGGTTGGCGTTGCGATCAGGCTTTCGCCCGGAAGCACCGGCGCCACCGACAGCGGGCCATCCGGAATATCAAGCCCGGCGCTGGCCAGGAGCCAGCTTGCCAGCATGGTTTCGGCCAGCGGCAGCGGCACGGCATGGCCGCCGGCCGCCCGCAGGATGGATAAGGCCTCCGCCGGCGCCACCCCGTAGCCGCCGGCATCTTCCGGCACCAGCGCGCGGGTGAAGCCGGCATCTTCGATCGCCGCCCAACCGGCCGCCGGCCATTCGCCATGCTCGGCCGCCGCCAGCACGCGCGGGGCGAAATGATCGGCAAACAACCGCCCGGCGGTTTCTTGCAACATGTCGGTTTCGGCTGGCACTGGTGGTTCTCCCGCATCGGATGTGGCACCAATGCTAGCAGTTTCAACGGGTGCGGGAAGCGTCTCGACAGCGCTGTCGGCGACGGGCAGGTTCCCGCAATGAGGGAGAGACCGATATGAGCGATTCCACCCGCCGTGGCGGCCGCGTCGGCCGGGCCGGCCGCAGCGCCGGCAAAGGCCCGATCGCCCAGAAACCGTTCCGCCAGCCGCGCCGGCGCTTTCCGGCCACGCGCATCGTGTCGGACGACGCGCTGGAAGCGATCCATGCGGCATCGCTGATCATTCTGGAGGAAATCGGCATGGATTTCCTCAATGCCGAGGCGCGCGACATCTGCCGCCGCGCCGGCGCCACGGTCGATGGCCTGCGGGTTCGGTTCGATCGCGCGATGATCGAGGCGGCGATCACCACCTGCCCGGCCGAATTCACCCTGCACGCCCGCAATCCGGCGCATAACGTCCGACTCGGCGGCGATTGGGTGGCCTTCGCGCAAATGGCCAGCGCGCCGAACTGCTCCGATCTGGATCACGGCCGCCGCCCCGGCAGCCATGTCGATTACCAGAACCTGCTGAAGCTGGGCCAAAGCTTCAACATCCTCCACCTCACCGCCGGCTACCCGGTCGAACCGGTCGATCTGCACGCCTCCACCCGCCATCTCGATTGCCTGGCGGATTTCGTCACCCTTACCGACAAAGCCTTTCACATCTATTCGCTAGGCACCGCCCGCGTCCGCGACGGCATCGAAATCGCCCGCATCGGCCGCTGCATCGACGATGCCCAACTGGACCGCGAAACCAGCGTGCTCAGCGTCATCAACTCCTCCTCGCCGCTGCGGCTGGACGACCCGATGCTGCAAGGCATCATCGAAATGTCCCGCCGCAACCAGCTGATCGTGATGACACCCTTCACTTTGGCCGGCGCCATGGCCCCGGTCACCATCATCGGCGCGCTCGCGCAACAAAACGCCGAAGCGCTCGCCGGCATCGCCTTCACCCAACTCGTCCGGCCCGGCGCGCCGGTGATGTATGGCGGTTTCACCAGCAATGTGGATATGAAATCCGGCGCGCCGGCGTTCGGCACCCCGGAATACATGAAGGCGGCGGTGGTCGGCGGGCAGTTGGCTCGGCGCTATGCAATTCCGTATCGAACCTCGAACGTCTGCGCCGCCAACACCGTCGATGCGCAGGCTGCTTACGAAAGCGTGTTCTCGCTGTGGGCCACCACGATGGGCGGCGGCAACCTGATCAAGCATGCCGCCGGCTGGCTGGAAGGCGGACTGACCTGCTCGTTTGAAAAAACCGTGCTGGATGTCGATTTGTTGCAAATGGTGGCTGAATTTCTTGACCCGCTGGTGGTCGATGACGATACCCTGGCGCTGGAAGCGGTGCGCGATGTCGGCCCGGGCGGGCATTATTTCGGCACAGCACATACCCAGGCCCGTTATGCCGATGCTTTCTATGCGCCGATCTTGTCGGACTGGCGCAATTTTGAAAGCTGGCAGGAGGCCGGTAGCCCGACCGCGATGGAAAAAGCCAATCGGGTCTGGAAAGATGTGCTGGCCGCTTACGAGCCGCCGGCGATTAATCCTGCGGTCGCTGAGGAACTTGCCGCCTTCGTGACGCGACGAAAGTCCGAAGGCGGGATGAAGGTGGATTTTTGAGGTTCTTCGTCGGTTGGGAGTTCGCGACAGGTGCATGATCCAGGCGGAAAAGTTCGGTTGCGGCTGGCGGGGGATGTGGTTTCGCAAGCGCATTTTTCGGACGACCGGCGCTATCGCTTCACCTTGTGCCGAACCTGGGATGAAACCCGGCCGGCGGCGCTGTTCGTGATGATGAACCCGAGCACCGCGGACATCGATGTGGACGATCCGACGGTTGCCAAATGCGGCCGCTTCGCGCGCGCCTGGGGCTTCGGGCGGCTTTATGTCGGCAATGTCTGTGCCTACCGTGCCACCGACAAACTGGCGCTGGTCGGGATCGACGACCCCGTAGGCGCCGGCAATATTCCGGCAATCATCGAAATGGC
>JAYTQP010000560.1:0-5743 GCA_043746675.1 Rhodospirillales bacterium
CGAAGCCGGTGTTGCCGGAAAATTACCCCGTCGCACCGACCATCGCCGCCGCAGCCGCGCCGTTCGATCCACCGGAAAAAATCGCAAAAATCTGATCGCAGCACAGCGCAAACGCACGTCATTTTTGTTATGATATCGAAACATATATCAGAACCGCGCCAGCCCCGGACACGGCTTGCCTCAGCACACCCAGACGCGGCAACCTGCAACCTGAATACGCCGAGGGCAAGATGAACGACCGGGTGCTGGACGATCTCGTGGCCGTGCTGCCACCGCTGCTGCAAACCCTGGATGCGCTCGGCTACGTCGCCCGCCATTTCGATCCCGCCGAATTCGATGCCGTGATGCAGGCCGCCGGCAGCCCGGATGCCACCTTGCGCGACGCCCGGCCATTGCTCGATGCTTGGCCGGAAGAAATCGCCGGGTTGCGCGCACGGCTGCAATCCGCCGCCGACGCCGCTTTGGCCGGCTTCGACGGGCTGCGCGCCGCGCCGGACGCGGCCGAAGGCGTCGGCGCGGTCTATCGCGCCTTGCGTCATCTGCCGCGCGCGGAGGAAGTCTTGTATCCGCTCGCCGCCGGCCTGCCATCGGTCAGCCGCTTCTTTCTGCCGCCGGCCCTGCGCGACGACCCCGCCCTGCAAGCCCGGCTGGCCTACCCCAACCCGGACACCGGCATCACCCATGTCGCCAACGCGGCCGGCCAGCGCGGCGGGTTTTCGCTCTATGTGCCGGAATATTATACCCAGGATCGCGCCTGGCCGCTGGTGATGGCGCTGCATGGCGGCAGCGGCAATGGCCGGGCATTTCTGTGGAGCTGGCTGCGCGACGCCCGTGCCGACGGCGCCATCCTGATCGCCCCCACCGCCACCGGCAGCACCTGGGCGCTGGCCGGCCGCGACACCGACACGCCGAACCTGGCCCGCATCCTCGATCTGGTGCGCCACCGCATCCACATCGACCCGACCCGGATGCTGTTGAGCGGGATGAGCGACGGCGGCACGTTCTCCTACGTCTCCGGCCTCGAACCGGGGTCGCCGTTCACCCATCTGGCCCCGGTCGCCGCAACCTTTCACCCGATGATGGCCGAAATCGCCGACCCCGCCCGTCTGCGCGGCCTACCGATCCATATCGTGCATGGCGCCCGCGACTGGATGTTCCCGCTCGCGGTGGCCCGCGATGCGCGCGATGCCCTCGCCGCCGCCGGCGCTGCCATCACCTATCGTGAACTCGACGACCTCAGCCACAGCTACCCGCGCGACGCCAACCCCGGCATCCTCGCCTGGCTCAACAACAGCTGACCGCACCTACGCGGCCGGCTGAAATGTCCCGCTGGTCGGATCGCGAATAAGCAGTTGCCCGCTGGAGACCCCAAAATAGGCGCCGTGCAGGGTCAACGCCCCTGCATCGACCTTGGCCTTAATCCAGGGAAATGTGGCCAGGTTCAGCACGCTCAACGCCACCGATGCCAGCTCCAACCGGGTCTGAAATGTCGCGTCGCGCGGTCCCAGCCCAGCCGCGGCCGGGGCGATCTGCGACATCCAGCGGCCGATGAAATCGCCCGGCGAAAGCGCCTCGGCCTCATTGGCGTAGGCGCGGATGCCGCCGCACAGCGCATGGCCAAGCACCACGATGTGCTCAACCGCCAGCGCCTGCACAGCAAATTCGAGCGCCGCCGAGGTTCCGTGCTGGCTCTCGCCGGCGGCTTCGAAGCGTGGTACCAGATTGGCGACATTGCGCGCCACCAGAATTTCGCCGGGGGCGGCATCGAAGATAACCTCGGGCGAGACCCGCGAGTCGATGCAGCCGACCACCATGATTTTCGGACTCTGGCCGCTTTGTCCCAACGCCTCATAGCGTCGCCGTTCGGAAACGAAGCGACTGCCGCGAAATTTGCGGTAGCCATCGAGCAAACGCCCCGGAAACATATTACGATCCAGTCGGCTGGTTCGACATCGCGACGATTTGCGCGGCAAGCGTCGCCTGGGCATCGAGAAACACCGCGATCAGTCGTTCCGCCAATCGATGCTGGGGAATTATCGCTGCCCCGCCCGCCTTGCCGTTCGGGTGCAGCGGTGCCGCGCTCACCGCCATAAACACCGGACCATACCGGCCACCGAACAAGGAATTGCGCGCCTGCCGCAAACGATCGTCCAACCCGCCGCGGCTAGGCCGGCCATCGAGCCAATAAGCCATCGCCGTCAGCCGCGGTGGATCATCGGTGGAAACCACCCGCCATTGATGCGGCTCGATCCCGGCGATCACCAGACTGGAAAACAGCCGCTCGTCGGATGCATCCTCGCCGCTCATCCGCACCCGGCTGACCGCAAGGACCGCCGGACTTACCCGGCTCGGAAACACCCGCACGACCACGCGGAGCTGCATAACGCCGCACGCGAAGATCTGCGTGTTCGCGATCCCCGCGCCAACCGGATCGGCCTCAGGGAACCCCCCGGCGATTGGTTTGCAACCGGCCGGAACCACGAAATGCGGTGCGATGGCTGCCAGCCTATCGGCGAGGCCGGCGCGATCGAACCAGCGGGCGACCGCCGGTCCACCAGCCGCCAGCAACCCGACCAGCGCCACCGCCATGGCCGGCTGCAACCGTTGTGCCAGCCTGAGATCGCCCAGAGCGGCAACCGGAACCCGCGCCTGCGGCACCTGCCGCTGATCCTCGCGGAACGGCATGCCGGCCACGATCAACAGCAGAATGACGAAGGAATTGAAAATCCAACCATAAATCACATGGTCGGCCGCGGCGGCTTCGGCACTGCCGAGAATATTGCCGAGCGTGACGATACCCAGCGCGCGAAAGCCGTTGGCAACCACCGGGATGACCAGCGACGCTGCGAAGAAGATCAACCGGCGGCCGATGCTGCGATATATCAGACAAGCATAAAGAACCCCGAACGCAACCGAGGCAACCAGGAAGCGCAGCCCCGCGCAGGCTTCGGCGATCAGAAACCGACCGGCGGGAATTTCGATCAGCAGCGCGTCGGTATAATGCGGGATGCCCAGGATGGTCAGCCCGACATCGGTGAATTGCGCCGTCACCGTTTGCAACCACGGCGTCAGGAAATAGCCGAACGGCACCAGGAAAAACAAATACAGCAGCGCCGCCGACAGCGTCCACCAGAGCTGCCAGCCCAGGCAGGCCAGGAACAACACCTCAACCATCGCCACCGCCAGCAATTGCCGGCCTTCCATCACCCCGAGGCGATCGGCAGCAAACCACAGGACCGCAAGCGGCAGCGCGGCCAGCGCCAGCCACGGGGTCGGGCGGGCCGCCAATCCTACTACCTCGTCGCGCCGGTCCCAGGCCAGGTACAGCGAAATCGGGATAACAAGAAAACAATGATTATAGGCGGTGGACGCTTCCCATACGCCAACCGCCGCGACCGCTTCCGACCAGAACAAATAGCCGAGCAGCAGTAGCCCAACCCCCAGCGGCGCCGCCACCGGTCGCAGTGCAGCCCAGAAATCGTCCAATCTGCCCTCGCGCCCGGGTGCTGGCTCGCTCAAATAGAGATCCACGGTCATGCCGTTCCTCAGCTCAAGATGCGGTAGGCTTAGCACGCCGTGGCGGCAATGCGTCCAGCAATCGGTCGAGTAGGGCCATGCGCGATGCCCAGGTGTAGTTCGCCTCGACCGCCCGCCGCCCCGCCGCGCCAAGGTAGGGATGCTGACCATCCAGGATCGCCCCGACGCAATCGGCGAAACCGGGCGCGCCGTCCGCCGCCACCAGCAGATCGCGCCCGGCTTCGGCACGAACACCTTCATAAGCCTGGCGCGTCGTAACCACCGGCCGCCCCAGCGCCATGCCTTCCAGCACTTTGTTTTGGATCCCGCGGGCGATCCGCAACGGCGCCACAACCGCGGCGGCATGGGCGACGTAGGCCCGCACATCTTCCACCCATCCGGTAACCATCACCCCTGGCAGCGCCGCCAAAGCGCGCACCTCGGGGCCGGGGTTGGCGCCGATGATTGCGAATTCGGCCGCCGGATGGGCTTGCCGGATCAGCGGCAAAACCATCTGCGCAAACCAGATCGCAGCATCAACGTTCGGCCAATAATCCATGTTGCCGACCAGCGCGAGATGCGGGCCGGGGGTTGCATAGGGCGACACAAACCGGTGGGACGTCGCAAACGCCGCCAGATCGACCCCCTGCTCGACCGCATGCAGCTTGCCGCCGATTGCCGGTTCCAGTTCTCGAAAGCGCTCGCATTCGGGTTCGGACACCAGAAACGTGAGATCGCTGGCAAGCGCCGCCTGGCGTTCATAGGCCCGCAACGTGCGGGCCTCGCGCTGCCAGACGGCGCGCATCGGGAACTTCGCCGTCGCGCCGTATTCGCGCCACTTCTCCGAATCGATATCCTGCATATCGAGCACCAGCCCCGGCCGGTTGGATGGGTCGAGATATGGCAACACATACGGCGCCATCGGGGTGGAAAACATGTAGGCGATGTCGATCCGTTCCCGCACCAACCGCTCGCGCGTCCACGCCGCCAGGCCGGGATGGAAATTGTAATCCAGCATCAATGGCCGCCCAGGGCGGAACTTCGCCAGCGCCTTGATCTTCTGCCAGCGTCGGTCGATCGGAAAGCAAACCAGTTCAGCACAGTAGGGCCTCAAGACATCGTAGTAATCACGATCAGCGGGATCATCGACAAGGCAGCCGAGCAGCACGCGATAGCGCGTGGCAAAATGGCGCAGCAAATGCCAGCCACGGATCTTTTCCCCTTTCACCGGCGGGTACAAAAACCGCGGACTAAGTAAAAGCATGGTCCGCATCGGCTAGCCCAGACCACGCACGATGTGCGGGCCGATGCGGTTGGCGATCGGAATCGGTAGACGCTTCCAGGCCGCGATCAGCAGGGCGAATTTCGGGTTCAGCGGGTTATTATCGGGGATCGCCGTGCCCGCGGACACCCGGAAGCGATAATGCATCGCCGCCGGCGTGAAGCCCCAATTTTTTTTGAACGCCATCGCGCCGGTGCCAAGCTTGCTGCGGCCGAAATCGAACAAGGTGCAGCCTCGCGCCGCCGCCCGCCGCATCACCTCCCAATACAGAAAGTCATTGCCGTAGCGGTCCCGGGCTATTGCGCGCCCGCCGCCATAGTAAGGCAGCACTTCATCGCGAAAATAGAAATTCATCACCGAGGCGATCGCCGTCTCACCGTCGAGGATGGTAACGATATCGATGCAGCCGGCAAATTCCTCCAGCAGGATCTGAAAATACCGGCGTGCGAACACCGGCGTCCCCAGGTTACGCACGCTCTCGGCATAGATGGCGTGCAGGCGGGTGGCGTCGCTATCCACTTCCGACCGCAACCCGCGAGCGATCCCTTTCCGCACCATCGCCCGCTGCTTGCGTGGGATGGAATTCAAGTTTGCCTCGTCCGACGATGTGATGGACTTGCGAAACAGCACATAGAGATCGGCCTGTTCGACCCAATCGGCGGTCGGCAGCCAATCCGCAGGTGGGGCATCGCGAAAGCGGAAGGCAATCACCGGCACCGCACGTTCCGTCATCAAGGCCGTGGCGTAATCGGTCAGTGCCCGAAAACTTTCCCCGTCTGTCGCCAGCGGGCCGCCATGCACGCAGAACGGCACCGAAACAAGCGAATTGCCAAACAGCGCGGTTTTCACCTGCACCAACGGCAGGATGCCGGTCAACACACCATCGGTTTCCGCCACCATATAAAATGTAGCGTGGCCGAACGCGCGGACGATAACGCGCTGCCA
>JAYTQP010000561.1:0-5099 GCA_043746675.1 Rhodospirillales bacterium
GCTGCCGTTCACCGACAGTCTGGAAGATGCCGTCCGCGCCATCGCCGGCTGGCGGTGGCATGGCGCCTGGCGGCCGCCGATCGCCGCCAGCCGCCCCGCTGACCTGGCCCGGGTAACCCTGCCGCACTATGCCGGCCCGATGTCGCAGCCTGATATCGAAGCGTTGCTCGCCGCCTACCAGTTGCCGGTCGCGCCGCAGGAAGTCTGCCTCGATGCGCATGATGCGATCGTCGCTGCCGGCCGGATCGGTTATCCGGTGGCGCTGAAGGCCATTGGCACCGGTATCGTCCACAAAACCGAGGCCAACGGCGTCGTGCTCGGCTTGGCCGATGAAGCGGCGTTGAAAACCGCCATCGCAGATCTGCAAGATCGCTTCGGTACTGGCCTGGAGGCGCTGCTGGTGCAGCGCATGACCAAGGGCGACTGCGAACTGATCCTCGGCATCGTCAGGGACGCGCAGTTCGGCCCGATGATGGTGATCGGCGCGGGCGGCATCCTGGTGGAACTGCTGCACGATGTGGTGATGGCGCCGGCGCCGCTTTCGGCCGCCGCCGCCGCCGCCTTGCTCGGCCGGCTGCGGGTTTCGGCCGTGCTGCGCGGCCTGCGCGGGCGGCCGACGCTCGATCTCGCAGCCGTGGTCGATGTTATCGTCAAACTGTCGTGGCTGGCTGACGACCATCGCGACCGGCTCGCCGAGCTTGACATCAACCCGCTGATCGTAAGCCGGATCGGCTGCACCATCGTCGATGCCCGCGCTTTGTTACTGGAAGTTACTGCATGACCCGTTACACCGCCGCCCATTGGGGTATTTACGAGGTCGAAACCAAAGCCGACGGTATCGCGCTAAAACCCTGGGGCGGCGATCCGGACCCGAACGCAATCGGCCTGCATGTGCTGGCGCCGGAACTGCAACGGGTGCGGGTGCAACGCCCGGCGGTGCGCAAGTCCTGGCTCGAACGCGGCCCCGGCAGTGCGCCGGACTTGCGCGGGCGGGAACCGATGGTCGAGGTCGATTGGCCGACCGCGCTCGATCTGGTCGCCGCCGAGCTTGCCCGGGTGAAAGCCCAATACGGCAACCGGGCGATCTTCGGCGGCTCCTACGGCTGGTCCAGCGCCGGCCGGTTTCACCATGCGCAAAGCCAGGTGCATCGGTTTCTGAATTCCATCGGCGGCTATGTGCGTCATAACGACAGCTACAGCCTCGGCGCCGGCCGGGTGATCATGCCGCACGTGGTGATGACGATGGAAGCATCGTGGGACCAGACGACGTCTTTCGATGTGCTAGCGGAATATTGCCGGCTGTTCGTCGCCTTTGGCGGCGTGCCGGCCAAGAACGCGCAGATCTCCGCCGGCGGGGCGGCATTGCATCGGGTCAAACCAGGCCTCGCGGCGATGGCGAAAGCCGGAGTGCGTTTTGTCAACATCTCCCCGGTGGCCGATAATCTGGACACCGGTGGGCCGGTCGAATGGATCCCGATCCGCCCGAATACCGACACCGCTCTGATGCTGGCGCTCGCCCATGTGCTGGTGGCGGACGGTCGCGCGGACCGCGATTTCCTCGCCCGCTGCTGCCAAGGGTTCGACCGGTTCGAACCCTATCTGGCCGACAAAACCCCAGCCTGGGCGGCCGAGATTACCGGCATTCCGGCGGCCAGAATTATCGCCCTGGCCGGCGAGATGGCGGCCGCGCGGACCATGATCAACGTCGCCTGGTCGTTGCAACGCGCTTCGCACGGCGAGCAGCCATTCTGGATGGCGGTCACGCTCGCGTGCATGATCGGCCAGATCGGCTTGCCCGGCGGCGGCTTTGCCGTCGGCTACGGCCCGACCAACCGGGTCGGCAGTTCGCACACGCGGCTGCCCGGACCGTCATTGCCGCAAGGCAACAATGCCGTGCGCGACTTCATTCCGGTTGCCCGCATCGCTGACATGCTGCTGCACCCCGGCGAGAAATTTCAATACAACGGCGGCAATCATAGCTATCCCGATATCAAACTGATCTACTGGGCCGGTGGCAATCCGTTCCACCATCATCAGGATCTGTCGCGCCTGCTGCGCGCCTGGCAGAAGCCCGACAGCATCATCGTGCACGAACAATACTGGACCCCGACCGCCAAGTTCGCCGACCTGGTACTGCCGGCCACGATCAGCTTGGAACGCAACGATATCGGCTATGCCAGCACCGAGGGGCACATCGTCGCGATGCGCAAGGCGGTCGCGCCGTTCGCCGAAAGCCGCGACGATTACAGTATTTTTGCCGATCTTTCCGAACGGCTCGGCGCCAAGCAGGTATTTACCGAGGGCCGCGATGAGGAAGCCTGGCTGCGCCATCTTTACGCCACTTTGTCGAGACGTGCCGAAAGTCTGAATATTCCGCTGCCGGATTTCGACCATTTCTGGGAACAGGGCCTGATAAGCCTCGCCGACCACGACCAGCCGGTGGTGATGATGCAGGCCTATCGCAACGATCCGGACGCCAATAAGCTCAACACCGCATCAGGAAAAATCGAAATTTTCTCCGACCGCATCGCCGGCTTTGCACTGCCGGATTGCCCCGGCCACCCGACCTGGATGGCGCCGACCGAATGGCTGGGCGCGACCGAAGCCACGCGCTATCCGCTGCATCTACTCTCCGATCAACCCGCCCGCCGACTGCACAGCCAGCTCGACCCCAGCCCGCACAGCATCAATGGCAAGATCAACGGGCGCGAGCCGATCTACCTCAACCCGCGGGATGCCGCCGCGCGCAACATCGCCAACGGCGACATGGTGGAAGTGTTCAACGCCCGCGGCACCTGCTTGTCGGCGGCGATTGTTTCACCCAGCATCATGGCGGGTGTGGCGCGGCTCTCCACCGGCGCCTGGTTCGACCATGACTGGCAGACCGGAGTGGAAAAGCACGGCAACCCGAACGCGCTGACCCAGGATGTTGGCGCTTCCAGCCTCAGCCAGGGCTGCACCGCGCAAACCTGTCTGGTTGAGGTGCGTCGCGCCGATGGCCCGATTCCGCCGGTGACCGCGCATGCGCTGCCGGATTTCGCCAGCCGGTAGCGGTTCGGCCGCGCCGGATCGCCATCGCCATCGTGGGCCTGGCAACGGGACTGGTGGTCCTACCGCTGTTATGCTGATGACGGATCAGCCGGGGTAGGGCACGCCCCATTTCTCGGCGAACACTACGTCGGACATTTTGGTTCGCCCGACTGGGCCGAAATTGCCCATCGGATAGCCGATCGGCAGGATGGCATAGGAATGCACCCCCTCCGGCAGCCCCATCGCCGCATCGGCCTCGGCGCCGTACATCGCATGCCGGGTGGTCAACGTGCTGCCCAGGCCCAAAGCCCGTGCCGCCAACAGCATGTTCTGCACCGCCGGGTAGATCGAGGCGCCGGCCATCCGGTTCGGCGTCGCCCCATCTTCCAGGCAGGCGACGATCCAGACCGGTGCGTTATGATAATGATCTGTCAGGTATTCCACCGCCGCGTGCTGGCGTGAGTAGCGCTCAGCGGAAACGCCGGGCGGCGGCGCGGCGGTGGCATAGCGCGGGCCGACGACCTCATCGAACGCGCGCTTGTACAGCAGTTGCACCGATTTTTTTACCGCCCGGTCCCTGAGCACCAGGAAGCGCCATTTCTGGAAGTTGCCGCCGTTGGGCGCGCACAGCCCGGCCTCCAGGATCTGGGTGATCAGCGCATCCGGCACCGTATCAGGCTTTAATCGCCGCATTGCCCGCATGGTGCGCATGGTCTCGAACAAATCCGCCGCGGACATTGGTGCCTCCCGTTAGATTTCGGCGATCATGCCACTGCCGCAACCGGCAGCGCCACCCCTCGGCCGACCGCGTCGCCGATCAGCACCAAGGTCGGCCCGCCGGTCGACCACGCCGCCGCCTGCGCCACCAGACTGTCCAGAGTGCCGTGCAAATCGCGTTGCGCGGATGTGCCGCCCCGCTCGATCAACGCCGCCGGCGTTCCCACTGGCAGCCCGGCTGCCAGCAGCCCGGCACGCAGTTTCGGCAACGAAACCACACCCATATAAACCGCCAACGTCGCCTGGCTGGCGACCAAAGCGGAAAAATTCAAATCCAAAACACCATCCTTGGTATGCCCGGTCACGAAGGTCAGCGCCCGCGCGGCATCCCGATGGGTCAGCGGCACCCCGGCCTGCGCCGCACAGGCCAACGCTGCGGTAATCCCCGGCACCACCTCGAACGCCACCCCGGCCGCCGCCAACGCCTCGGCTTCCTCGCCGCCGCGCCCGAACACGAACGGATCGCCGCCTTTCAACCGCACCACCCGCTTGCCCTCGCGGCCCAACCGCACCAGCAGCGCGCTGATATCCTCTTGCTTCATGCAATGGTTGGCGCGTTGCTTGCCGACGAAAATGCGGTGCGCATCGCGCCGCGCCATATCCAGCACCTCATCGGTCACCAGCCGGTCATGCACGATCACGTCGGCCTCGCCGAGCAGCCGGTGCGCCCGCAGGGTCAGCAGATCGGCAGCCCCTGGGCCGGCGCCGACCAGATAGACAATCCCCAGCGGCGCGGCATCGCCGGCGAGCGCGCGTACGAACGCGGCCTCGGCGGCGGCCTCCTGTCCGGCCAGCATCAAGGCGGCGGCGTCACCGCCCAGTAACCGTTCCAGCACCCCGCGCCGCACCGAAACAATGGGAAAGCGCGCCCGCATGGCCTCCTTGAACCGATCCGCCAGCGCCGCCAATCTGCCATAGGCCGGCGGGATAAGCGCCTCGATCTTTGCCCGCAACAGCCGCGCCAGCACCGGCGCGGTGCCGCTGGTCGAAACCGCCACCAACACCGGATCGCGATCGATAATCGCCGGCAGAATGCAACTGCTGAGGTCTGGCCGATCCACCACATTGACCGGAATGCCAATCGCCCGCGCCGCCACCGACAACGCCTGCAACGCGGCCTCGTCGGCATCCGCACCGAGTGCGAACGCGCAGCCGGTCAGCGCGTCCGGCGAAAAAATTGCGCGCTGATCAATAATCGCGCCGGCCCGACGCAACGCCGCGGCCTTGATGTCCGCCACCGCGCCGATGCCCAGCACCAGCACCCGTCGGTCCCGCAAATCGGCAAACAGGGG
>JAYTQP010000562.1:0-1816 GCA_043746675.1 Rhodospirillales bacterium
ATCGCCTGCGCCAGATAGGAATGCGGCGCCGCCATCAGCATTTCATCGTCCAGCACGCCGCCGTAGCGGCGCTCGGCGAAACATGGGATCGAAAGCGACGGCGTGCGGGTGCTCAGCGCCCGGCCCCAGCTATCGGCGCAGGAGCTTTCGCCGACCACCCCCCAGTCGAAATTCTTGTAGCCGGCCCATTGCAGCCCGTTGATGAAATACATCATCGCCCCCGGCGTGGCGTAGAACAGCGCGATATCCGGCGGGTCCAGCCGCCCGGCGGCAAGTGGCGAAACCGCCAATGCGGTGTATTTCCCATCCGGCACGCAGTGCATCGAAGCCTGATGCGCGGTGGCGTCCGCCAGGGTGGAGTACCAGACATTGACCATCGATTTACCGGACTGCCAGGCCGGGTCCTTGGCGTTGCCCAGCCCAACCACGGCGCGGCACTGCGCCCCCACCAGATTGTCCGCGGTGATCCCCACGGTCCAGCCGAGCCGGGCCGCCTGGGCGACCACCTGATCGAGCGTATGAACGTTGCCGGGGCGGCGGATGCGCGGAATGGCTTCCATTTCGGCGGCGTCTTCAAACAACTTCATCCCGAACGGCGCATTGCGCAGCCGCAGCAGGCGGGTGAGGTCGTCGCTGATGCGGGTAAGCTCGGCGGATGTTGTCGCGGACATCGGTTGGTATCCTCCTGATCGTGGTCGCTTGCGGCGGCGCCATCGCTGGCGGAAGCTTGGACCGACAAGGTTGGCAAAGGCAAACAGCGGCGCGATGTGGTTGCATGCGGAAGGGGGACACGGCATGTTGGGACGGTTTCCGAAGGTCATCATGTTCCGTCGCCTGTCACGCAAGATCGCCAGAAAATTGCATGCCGTTCTGATCGGCCTGCTGGCGATCGGGTTGCTTGCCGCCCCGGTTTCGGCGGCGCCGGACCGACCAGGCAAGCTTCTTGAACGGACACTGAATCACGCGACCCAACAAAAAACGAGAGCATCGTGATCGCTTCTATCAGCGGTCATCACGCTCTTGCTGCGAAAGGATAAGATCATGCGTCTTCCATCTCTCGTTCTGGCTTTCGGTCTGCTTGCCCCCGGCCTCGCCTGCGCGCAGGCCACGGTCGCGATGCCCTGGGCGCGCGCCACCGCACCGTTGGCGAAAATCGGCGGTGCCTTCATGACCATCACCAGCCCGGTCGCCGACAGCGTCGTCGGCGCCAGCACCCCGGTTGCCGAAACGGCCGAACTGCACCAGACCGTCGAGCAGAACGGGGTGATGAAAATGCTTGCCGTGCCGGTGCTGCCGCTGGAGCCGGGCAAATCGGTGATCCTCAAGCCCGGCAGCTACCATTTGATGCTGATGGGCCTGAAGGCGCCGCTGAAGCTGGGCGACAGTTTTCCGCTGACCTTCACCTTCGCCCATTCCAAGCCGGTCACGGTGCAGGTGAAGGTGGAAGCGCCCGGGGCCGCCGGGCCGGCCATGCACACGCACTAACCCTTTCCGTAGTTGCGGCTTTCGGCATCCATCGGCAGGATCAAACCAAGAGGAACCCTGCCGAGGACAAAATGCCGCCTGTGACTGCGCCCGTTATTCCGATCAATCCGGTGTCGGCTGAACTGCTGGAACAAATTCGCGCCATCGTCGGCGATCGCGGCCTGGTGACGGATGCGGCCGGAATGGCGCCGTTCGTGACCGACTGGTCCGGCCAGCGGCACGGCGGCGCGGGGCTGGTGGTGCGGCCCGGCTCGACCGATGAGGTCGCCGGCGTGGTAAAGCTTTGCAACCGTAACAACGTCGCCATCGTGCCGCAGGGCGGCAACACCGG
>JAYTQP010000563.1:0-2955 GCA_043746675.1 Rhodospirillales bacterium
ATTCTGGCGCCTGGCGCGGGGGTGATGTTGCAAAACCGCGGCTTCGGCTTCCGCTACCAGCGCGGGCACCCCAACTGCATCGCGCCGAACAAGCGGCCGATGCATACGATCATTCCGGGCATGGTGACGCAGAACGGGCGGGCGGTGATGCCGTACGGGGTGATGGGCGGGCACTACCAGCCGGTCGGGCATAGCTGGTTTCTGGCCAACTTCCTGCAATATGGCATGGACATTCAGGAGGCGATCGATTTTCCGCGGATTTTCGGCTACCAAGGCCAGATCGGCGCCGAGCGCGGCTTTCCGCCCGGCGTGGTGGCCGGGTTGAGGGCGCTGGAGCACGATGTGGGCGAGGCGCCGCTGCCGCATGGCGGCGGGCAGGCGATTTTTATCGACCATGCCAGGGGCGTGCTGGTCGGCGGGTCCGATCCGCGCAAAGATGGGCTGGCATTGGGTTACTGAACGGGGAGCGAAATAGCATGATGTTCTATGACAGCGTTGGACCCAACCCGCGCGTGGTGCGGGTTTTTGCGGCCGAGAAGAATGTGGAATTGCCAAAGACGCGGGTGGATCTGCGCGGTGGGGAAAACCGCCAGCCGGCGTTTCTGGCGAAAAATCCGTCCGGCCAGTTGCCGGTGCTGGAGCTGGATAATGGCCTGATGATCGCCGAGATCACCGCGATCTGCGAATATCTGGATGAGGTTGGCGGTGGCCTGTCGCTGATCGGCAGCACGCCCGAAGAACGCGCCGAAACGCGGATGTGGGTGCGGCGGATCGATCTGAATATCCTGGAACCGCTGGCCAACGGATTTCGTTTCAGCGACGGGTTGAAATTGTTTCAGGAGCGGGTGCATTGCATTCCGCAGGCCGCCGACGACCTGAAGGCGATCGCGCAGGAACGGCTGACCTGGCTCGACGGGTTGATGGCGGGCAAGCAATTTGTTGTCGGCGATCGGATGACGTTGGCGGATATTCTGCTGTTCGTGTTCCTGGAATTCGGCGCGCAGGTGGGGCAGCCGATCAATCCGGCGAATGCGAATATTGCGGGGTTGGTGGAACGGATGAAGACGCGGGCGAGCGCTGCCGCTTAGGGGGGTGTCCGACGGTGCTTTTTTGCGCCTGGCAGCGTCGGACCTTTGCAGTGATCAGCCCCGCATCATGACCGCGCGGCATAAACGACAATCCATCCGTTGGCGTGCGTGAACGCTCGGAACACGAGCGCACCAGGAACGAAGGCAACGCCTGCTCACCGGATTGCACCAGCGTCAGCGCCGTTTGAAGGTGCTCAACTTCGGCCACGATCGGTACGTTCGCATCCAGCCGGTTGACCAGATCAGCGCTTCAGCGCGCGCCGTCGTGTTCCGCGCGGCTATCACCGGGTGCCTGCTCGCGCCGCTCACGCATGCCGTAGTCGCGTAGAACGGCGGCGACGCGGAGACGATAGTCTCGAAAGACGCTGGCGCGCCCCGCAGCCTGGGTTAAACGATGCTCGGTGTGAGCGCGCCAGCCCGCGACGGCTGCGTCGTCGCGCCAGAACGACAATGCGAGTAGCGTGCCCGAATCGGTGAGGCTTTGGAATCGCTCCACTGAAATGAACCCGTCCATGGAATCCAGATCGGCGCGTAGTCTCGCCGCGTGGTCCATGTCGTCGCTCTTGCGGCCTTCGGCCGGCCAGACCTCGAATATGACGGCGATCATCGGTCCCTCATTCATTTCGCTTTCAAAAATTCAATGCTGGCTCGGTAGAGAGCGGCGCGACCGATTTCGAGATGCGTCAGATGCGTCGCCATCGGGATTTTGATGTCGGTCTTCTCCGGCGCTGACGATAGCGACGCAAGCAGCCACGCCACATCAGCGTCCGTGCAAAGACTGTCCCATTCACCGCGCACGATCGCCACCGGCGATTTGATCTTCGCGGGATCGTAGGCGAGCGAGCCCGACCAAGCAGCCATGATATCGGCGATCGGGCCGTTCGGAGTCTTGACCGAAGGTGGCGTACGCGACGAATGCGTCGGATCGGCGTTCAGACAAGCCACCGCCCAGGCCGGAAAATTGGCTTCGGCAAGCACCGCGGGATGGCCGGCCGGCACATCTTCAACGAAGCGCTTGTGCTGCTCGTCGATGGCTAGAAAGCGCCACGGTCCGAGTGGCGGCACGCTTTTAAGAATCTCCCGCCTGACGATCGGCCCGAACAGCGCGATACGCTCGACAAGCTCCGAATGTTCGCCTGCGAAGCGGCCGGCCGTCATGGTGCCCCATGAATGCGCGATGATCGAGACACGTTTTACCCCGGTTTCGGCGATCATCGCGCGCACTGCACGTTCGATCTGGCGGGCCGCCTCTGCGGGGCTGTTCCGCGACGGCTTGCTTGGCGAGCAGCGGCGCAGGACTGGCTGGATGCGGGCGGAGGCTGCGGGCGATCCTGGCCCCTGGCGCCAGCAGGCTATCCTGGGGCGCGGCCGATGGGATGCGGAGGCGCTGCGCGACGTCGTGCGCGACGATGTCGTCGAAACCCTTGCTGACACCGATGCGGTTCTGGTGATCGACGCTTGAGCCGCAAAGCGGATCAAGGGGTTCCTCAAGCAGGGCCGTGCCTCGTGCGGGGTCGGCCGGCAATACACCGGCTCGGCAGGCAAGATCACCAACTGCCAGATCGGCGTGTTCGCCGCTTATGCCTCGCGCCATGGCCACGCCTTCATCGACCGTGCGCTCTATCTGCCCAAAAGCTGGACCGACGACCCGGCTCGCCACCGACGCCAAGTCCAACGAAATCACCGCCATACCGAAGCTGTTGGCAACGTTGTCATTGAAAGGCACCATCGTGACCGCCGAGACGCGTGGATCTTCCTCACCGAAGACCCCGACAGAATTAAAACAATCGGAACCAGAAAATGGGCAACGGTCAATTAATAATGGGGTTGGTATTAGTGTGTCTGTCGAGGCTCCTTGTTCTTCCAA
>JAYTQP010000564.1:0-2660 GCA_043746675.1 Rhodospirillales bacterium
GTGCCGACCGGCTTGCCTTCATACATCACACTAGTACAGCCGGCGAGCAACGGGGCATAGACGATATAGGAATGACCGACGACCCAGCCGACGTCGGACGCGGTCCAGAACACGTCGCCCGGGTTCAGGCCGTAGACCATTTGCATGGAATTCAGCAACGCGACCGCGTGGCCACCGTTGTCGCGCACAACCCCCTTTGGTTTGCCAGTCGTGCCTGATGTGTAGAGGATATAGAGCGGGTCGGTCGCCAGTACCGGAACCGGATCGGCCGGGACAGCGGCGGCTTCGACGGCGTGGAAATCGTGATCGCGGCCAGCGACCAACGCAACCGGCAATGCCGCGCGTTGCAGCACGATGCAGGCATCGGGCTTGTGGGCCGACAATTCAATCGCGCCGTTCAGCAGCGGCAGGTAGGGAATAACGCGACCAGGTTCGAGCCCGCAGGATGCGGTCACGATCACCTTCGGCGCCGCGTCCTCGATGCGCTTGGCAACTTCGGCCGAAGCGAAGCCACCGAATACCACCGAGTGGATCGCCCCAAGTCGCGCGCAGGCGAGCATGGCAATGGCCGCTTCCGGCACCATCGGCATATAAATCACCACCCGATCGCCCGGGCCGATCCCAAGCGCGCGCAACGCGCCGGCAAATTTGGCGGTACGATCGCGTAACCGGCGATAGGTGAAGGTTTCGACCCTGCCCTCCATCGCGCTGTCCCAGATCAGCGCATTCTGCTCCCCCCGCCCAGACAGTACATGGCGATCGAGCGCATTGAAGCAGGTATTGAGCCTGCCGCCGGCAAACCATTGGCCAAAATTGCCCAGCGCCGGATCAAACACCCGATCCCATTTACGATCCCAGGTCAGCGCCGCCGCCGCATCCGCCCAATAAGCTTCGGGGTCGCCTTGCCACCTCGCGTAAGTTTCCGGGTAGCGGCTGGTGGGCTGTTGCATGGGTTTCTCCGGCGCTGCTTACACGAAAGCGCCGGGAGTTTCCTCCCGGCGCTTCGTTCCGTCCACTTTAGCGTTCGCCGATCAATCGCCGGCGAAAATGTCGCGATCCTTGGTTTCCGGCATGAAGATCAGGCCGATCACGAAGGTCCCGCCGGCGATCGCAATCGGGTACCACAGGCCGGAATAGATATTTCCGGTGGCGGCAACGATTGCGAAAATTGTCGGCGGCAGGAAACCGCCAAACCAGCCGTTGCCGATATGATAGGGCAGCGACATGCCGGAGTAGCGAATGCGGGTCGGGAACAGTTCAACCAGCAGGGCGGCGATCGGGCCGTAGACCATGGTTACGTAAATCACCATGATCCACAGGATCAGGATGACCATCGGCATGTTCGTCTTGGCAGGATCGGCCGCCGCAGGGTAGCCGGCGGCACGAATGCCAGCGGTGGCAGCCGCGGTGAACGCCGCAGTTTTGGCGGCAGCGTCTGCCCCGGACTTCAGCCTATCGAACGACTGGATCACCTTGTCACCGATCTCGATCGACGCGACGGTGCCAGCCGGGGCCGCCACATTGCTGTAATTCACCGCGTTGGTCGCCAAGAACGCCTTGGCCACATCGCACGACGAGGTGAAGTTGGCGGTGCCGGTCGGGTTGAACTGGAACGAGCATTCGGCCGGGTCGGCGGTGACGACCACCGGCGATTTGGCCTGGGCAGCATCGAGGTCAGGGTTGACCGCACGGGTCAGTGCACCAAACAGCGGGAAGTAGGTCAGCGCCGCGAGCAGGCAGCCGGCGAGAATGATCGGCTTGCGACCGATCTTGTCCGACAGCCAGCCGAAAAACACGAAGAACGGCGTGCCGAGCAGCAGCGATGCGGCGATCGCCAGATTGGCCACCAACGGATCCATCTTCACGGTCTGGGTGAGGAAAAACAGCGCGTAAAACTGGCCCGTATACCAAACGACCGCCTGCCCAGCGGTCCCGCCGAGCAAGGCCACGATGGCGATCTTGAGATTGGACCAACGGCCGAACGCTTCGGTCAGCGGCGCGGTGGAGTGGGTCCCCTCCTGTTTCATCTTCACGAAAGCCGGCGACTCGGCCAGTTGCAACCGGATCCAGATCGACACGCCCAGCAGCACGACTGAGACAAGAAAAGGAATGCGCCATCCCCAGGCCGCGAAGGCGGCCGGCGACATGAACCAGCGCAATAGCAGAATAACCAACAACGACGCGAACAAACCCGCGGTGGCGGTGGTCTGGATCCACGATGTGTAAAAGCCGCGACGGCCATGCGGCGCGTGTTCGGCGACATAGGTGGCGGCGCCCCCGTATTCGCCACCGAGCGCCAGGCCCTGGGCCAGACGACAGACGATGAAGGCAACCGGCGAGATGAAACCGATGCTGGCATAGCCCGGCAGCAGCCCGACAATGAACGTCGAGACGCCCATGATCGTCATGGTAACAAGGAAGGTATATTTACGCCCAACCAGATCGCCGAGGCTGCCGAACACCAGCGCACCAAACGGGCGAACCGCAAAGCCGGCAGCGAACCCGAGCAGGGTGAAGATGAATCCAGCGGTTGGATTGACGCCAGAAAAGAACGTTTGCGCAATGTTGGCGGCAAGCGATCCGGCGAGGTAGAAATCGTACCATTCAAACACGGTGCCGAGCGACGAGGCGACAATGACCTTGCGTTCTGCGGCGGTCAT
>JAYTQP010000565.1:0-1608 GCA_043746675.1 Rhodospirillales bacterium
CGGCCAGGCGATTTCGCTGGCTTGCAGGCCGGGCAGGCCGGTGAACGCCAGTTCGGTCGCAGCCCCGGCGTCGCCCGGGTTTTTCCAGTAGCTGTGCCAGCCCTTGGCCATGCGCAGGCGCAAGCCGGCACGAAACGGTTTGCCGGCGAAACTGTCGCTTTCGGTTACCAGCGTGGCGGTGCTTTGCCTTGTCACCACCGGCGCGCTTTCCAGCGCCACCGCTGCGGGTGCGAACCCCAGCAGTGCCAGTAGCAGCCAGCCCAGAACGGCCACGCGCTTCGCCATCGGTCGGTCCCACGATCGGGCATGGTGTCGCACATTTCACCCAGGAGTGATACGGGTTTGCGATGATTTTAGATGCGGAACTTCCGGTCGTCGCGGTGCTGCCGGCGTTGCTGGCGGCGCTCGCGCGGCCGGCAACCCCGAACGCGGTGCTGGTCGCGCCCCCCGGCGCCGGCAAAACCACCTTGGTGCCGCTGGCCCTGCTGGACGCCGCCTGGCTCGCCGGCCAGCGCATCGTGATGCTCGAACCACGCCGGCTCGCCGCCCGCGCCGCCGCCACCCGCATGGCCAGCCTGATCGGCGAGCCGGTCGGCCAGACGGTCGGCTATCGCACCCGGCTGGACAGCGCGACCTCGGCCGCCACCCGCATCGAGGTGATCACCGAGGGCCTGCTGGTGCGCCGGCTGCAATCCGATCCGGGGCTGGACGGCGTCGGCATCGTCATTCTGGACGAAGTGCATGAACGCGCGCTGGAAGCCGATCTGGCGCTCGCTTTATGCCTCGACCTGCAACGCCAGTTGCGCCCGGAACTGCGCCTGCTGGCGATGTCTGCCACGCTCGACGGCGCCCGCCTCGGCCCGTTGATGGGTGCCGAGATCATCGAAAGCCCCGGCCGCGCCCACCCGGTCGGCATCCACCACGCCGCCCGCGATCTGCCGCCGGGCACTGGCAGCCCGCGCGACCTCGCTGCCGCGGTCGCCAGCGCCGTGCGCGCGGCCCTGGCTGCCCATCCCGGCGACGTGCTGGCCTTCCTGCCGGGGATGGCCGACATTCGCCGTGCCGAGGCCGCCTTGGACGGCTGCGGCGCGCTGGTGCTGCCGCTGCACGGCGAACTGCCACCGGCCGAGCAGGACCGCGCCTTGCGCCCGGCGGAAGGCCGTCGCGTCGTACTGGCCACCTCGATCGCCGAAACCTCGCTCACCGTCCCCGGCGTGCGCATCGTCGTCGATGGCGGCTGGCGCCGCGCCCCACGGCTGGACCCGTCCACCGGCCTGACCCGGCTGGCGACCTTGCGGATCAGCCGCGCCGCCGCCGAACAGCGCGCCGGCCGCGCCGGGCGGGAAGCGCCGGGGGTGGCGATCCGCATCTGGACCCCGGCGCTGCATCGCGGTCTTGCCGCGTTCGACCGGCCGGAAATCCTCGAAGCCGAACTCTCCGGCCTGCTGCTGGATTGCCTCGCCTGGGGCACGCCGCCGGCCGAGCTGCCCTTCCCCGACCCACCGCCTGCCGGCGCACTGACCGCCGCCGCCGCGTTGCTCACCGAGCTCGGCGCCATGGCGGAAGCGCGGATCACGCCGCTCGGCCGCCGGATGGCACAGCTTGGCG
>JAYTQP010000566.1:0-5728 GCA_043746675.1 Rhodospirillales bacterium
GTCGCCAAGGCGGAAATCGCGGCGCTGCATGTCGGCGACATCAATGAAAACCACATCCCCTCGGCGACCGATGAGCTGGATGCGATCGTCGCCCACACCGCCGCGGCGACCGAGGCGATTCTGGAAACCTGCGAAACCCTGGACCGCGTGGCCGGCGCGCTCGACAGCGCGGCCAGCCAGACATTGCAGGACGCAACAAGCAAAATCTACGAGGCCTGTAGCTTCCAGGACATCACCGGCCAGCGCATCACCAAGGTGGTGAGCACGCTGAAAATGATCGATAGCAAACTGGCGCAGATCGTCGCTGCGTTCAGCGGGCGGGCGGTCGAAATTGCGCCGCCGGCGGCGCCGTTCCTGTTGAACGGGCCGCAACTGCCGGGGCAGGCGATGGACCAGAGCGACATCGACCGGTTGCTGGCCAGCTTCGATTGACGTGGCGGCGGCGCATCTGGACGGCGATTGCACTGACGCTGCTGTGCGCGCCGGCGGTTGCGGCCGAGCTGCCGGCGGTCCGGGTGCGCACCGGCAGCCATCCCGGGTTCGGGCGGATGGTGTTCGACCTGCCGCCCGGGGCAAGCGCCAAGGCGACGCAACTTGGCGATCATACGCTGATCAAACTGGCCGGCGTCGGCACGCTCGGCTTCGGGCCGTTGCCACGCAATGTCCGCGCGGCGCGACCAACCCCCGAGGGCGCCGACATCACGTTCGCCGCCGGGGCGAAACTGCGCCAGTCCCGCATTGGTGCGAAGCTGGTGCTGGATGTGCTCGATCCGGCGATCGCGGCGCTGAAGCCACTGCGCCGGCGCGGCTGGATCGGCCATGTCGCGGCCCCGGATTCGCGCGCCCGTCAGCAGGAACCGGAAATCCTGGCCAACGCGGACGCACCAGTGGCACCGCCCACGGCGACCGCCGCCCCCATGGCCCGGGCGGCGGACGCCACAATTGCTGCCTCCGTGGCGGACGCCACGATTGCTGCCACCGTGGCGGACGCCACGATTGCTGCCACCGTGGCGGACGCCACGATTGCTGCCACAGTGGCGGCGCCGTCGGCTGCCACGGTGGCAGCGCCCTCGGCGGACATTCCCGGCGTCATGGCGCTGATCGCCCGCCCGGAGGCGTCGGCCGCGCCCGGCGCCGCGCGCGCGATCACCCTGCCGTTCAGCGCCAATGTCGGCGCCGCTGCATTCCGCCGCGGCGACGCCGCCTATGTGGTGTTCGATGAACGCCGCCCGATCGATCTCGTCGCGTTGCACGACGACCGTATTTTTGGCGCCGCCGCAGTGACCGTGCTACCCGGCGCCACCGTGCTGCGGCTGCCGCTTGCCGCCAAGGACGGCGTTGCGCTGACGTTGGTGGAACATGGTTGGCAGATCGCAGTGGTGGTGGCGGACGCAAACCCGACCGCCACCCGCCCGATCGCCACCCGGCGCGACCACGGCCACGTGCTGCTGGCGGCCGACCTGCCCGGCCGGGTGGTTACGGTGCCAGACCCGCTTACCGGCGGTCTGATCCTGGTCGGCACCCAACTGCACGCTGGGCAGGGCATGCCGGTGGAGCGGCTGGCGCCGGAATTTACCCTGCTGGCGAGTTGGCAGGGCGTGGCCGTGGTGCCACGCGCGGACGCGCTGGCGCTCCGCCCGCAGGCTGGCGGCTTTGAGCTGTCGCTGGATGGCGACCGCCCGCTGGCATTGTCGGATGCGACCTTGCAAACCGCCGCCGACACCGATGCGCAGCGCTTCAGCCGCCGGTTCGATTTTCCCGATCTGCCGATCGATGCGCTGCGGCGGCGCGAACAATCCGCCGTCGCGGTAACCGCCGTGGCGCCGAGCCAGGACCGCGGCCCCAAACGGATCGAGGCCGCGCAGACCATGGTGGCGCTCGGGCTTGCGCCCGAAGCCGGTGCGCTGCTGACCCTTACCGGCACCGAAGACGCCCGCCTGGCGGATAACCCCGACCGGATCGGCCTGGCCGCGATCGCCGGACTGCTCGCCGGCCGGCCGGAAAACGCGGACGGTCTGGACGATCCGCGGCTGGACGGCACCGACGAGATTGTGCTGTGGCGCGCGGTGCGTCAGGCGATGGCGCATGAAGGCGCGCCGGCGGCGGCGGCGGCGTTCGCGGCCGTCGGGCGGTTGGCGCTGGCCTATCCTGCCCCGCTGCGGTCGCGGCTGATGCCACTGATCGCCGAAACCATGGCGCTCGGCGGCGAAGCCCAGGACGCAACTGTGCTGACGAAAACCAATCTGAACGACGACAGCATGGATTTCGCCCGCGCCTTGCTGGCCGCCTCCATCCCGGATCAAACCGATCGCGCCTTGCAAAGGCTGGACCGGCTGGCTACCAGCCGCGATCGCCTGCTGCGCACCCGCGCCGCCGAGCGCGCGATCGAGCTTCGCCTGGAACGCCATATGCTTACCCCGGCCCAGGCGGCCGATGCGATGGACCCGCAGATCTACGCCTGGCGCGGCGATCAGCGCGAACTGGACACACGATTGCGCGTGGCCGAACTGCGCGCCGATGCCGGCCAATGGCGCCAGGCGCTGGCACTGCTGCGGGAAACCAAGCAAATGTGGCCCGACGACGGTATCAGCATCAAGCCGCGCCTGCTCGCCACCTTCACCCGCGCGCTCGCCAATGACAGCGAACACCCGCTGCCACCACTCGATCTGATCGCGCTGACCGAGGAAAACGCCGATCTGATCCCGCCGGGCGAAGCCGGCCGCGCGGTGATTTTGCGGCTGTGCGACCGGCTGATTGCGCTCGATCTGCCGCAGCGCGCGATCCCATTGCTGACCAAATTAATCGCCTCGGCGCCGGCCGGCGATGCCCGCGCCGAACTCGGCGCCCAACTGGCGGCGATGCAGATGCAGGCTGAAGATCCGCAGGCGGCGCTGGCCGCACTCGCCGACACGCTGGAAGTTGGCACCATGCCGTCCGACCTGCTGGAACGCCGTACTTTGACCTATGCCACCGCCACTGCGGCGATCGGCCAACCGGCACAGGCGATGGCGGCATTGGACGCGCTCGGCACCCTGGCGGCGGTGAAGCTGCAGGCCGACCTCGCCGAAGCCGGCAAGGATGCACCCGCGGCGGTCACCGCATTGCAACACCTTGTCGCCATGGCGGTGCCGGCGTCCGGCCCGCTGAACGAAACGCATGGCCAAATTTTGCTCCGCTTCGCCGCCGCCGCCGCGCAAACCGGGCGGGCGGATTTGCTGGCCACGCTGCGAACCCGCGATCTCCCCCGGCTGCCAACCGGCCAGATGACCGAATTGATGCGCGGGCTGACCGGCGCACCGGTGCAGCTGGTGACCGATCTGCCGCGCGCCGCCCGGGAAGTGCGGCAGTTCGGCGATGTCGCTGGCGCCCTGAAAGGCCTGGCCGCGCCCTGACATCGGCCTTGTGTCCCGGCAGCGGACTGCCGGCATGCACCCATCGCGCGGCGCCCGAACGATTTGGGGTTGCGTTGCCGGCCGGTTTTCATCATCTTCCGCCGCCTTGGCCCCAGGGGGTGCCACGCGCGCGGTCCGGTCTCTTAACCTGCTCAGGTTATGGGAAGGGGCCGGCTCACGTGTCGTGCTACCCAACAGGCCGTCTACTGGTTGACAGAGGGCTGCGAAATGAACGCACTCATGCCACTGGGGATGGTCTCGGAGTTCCCGAGCGAAAACCAGACGACTGAAACCGCAATCGGGGCTCCCGGAGCAGACGAAGCGAAAGACTATTTTGTAGAACGCGATGGGCAGAAGTTCGCCGGCATGCATTTGCTGGTCGATCTTTGGGGCGCCGCGCGGCTCGACGATCCGGCGCATATCGATGCCGCCTTGCGGGAAGCGGCGATCACCGCAGGGGCCACCATCCTGCACAGCCATTTCCACCATTTCACCCCGAACGGCGGCGTGTCCGGCGTGGTGGTGCTGGCGGAAAGCCATATCTCCATCCACACCTGGCCGGAGCGGAATTTCGCCGCCATCGACCTGTTCATGTGCGGTTCCTGCGACCCCAACGATTCGATCCCGGTGCTGAAGGCCGCCTTCACCCCGGACCGGATCGACGTAACCGAACAGCGCCGCGGCCGGGTTTACTAAGCCGCTACCGCAACGACACGCACGCATGAGCAAGGCCAGGGGCGGCGCTCCTGGCCTTGGCGTTTTTATGCCCCGGAGCGACCGACATGGCGACCGATTGCTGGATCAATGAAAGCCTCTACCCGGACTGGGGCCAGCGCTTCCTGGTGAAGCGCGAACTGGCCCGGGTACAAAGCGATTTTCAGGATATCGTGCTGTTCGAAAGCACCTCCCACGGTCGCGTCATGCTGCTCGACGGCGTGGTGCAGATCACCGAACGCGATGAATTCGTCTATCAGGAAATGCTCACCCACGTCCCGCTGCTGGCGCACGGCAACGCCAGCCGCGTGCTCATCATCGGCGCCGGCGACGGCGGCGTGCTGCGCCGGGTGCTGCAACATTGCAACGTCACCCGCGCCGTCATGGTCGAAATCGACGGCGCGGTGGTGCGCCTGGCGAAACAATTCCTGCCCGCCATCGGCGGTGACGCCTGGGCCGATCCGCGCGCCGAGGTCATTATCGGCGACGGCATCGACTACGTGCGCACCGCACCCGACGGATCGTTCGACGCCATCATCGTCGATTCGACCGACCCGATCGGCGTCGGCGAAGTGCTGTTCACCGATGAATTCTACCGCAACGCCGCCCGCGTGCTCGCCGACGGCGGCCTCATCGTCAACCAATGCGGCGTCCCCTTCATGCAAGCCGACGAACTGCGCGAAACCTCGCTGCGCCGGCGCCAGTTCTTCCCCGTCGTCGGCGCCTACGTCGCCGCAGTGCCAACCTATGTCGGCGGCTTCATGACCCTGGGGTTCGCGGCGAAACAAACGGGGCTTGATCAAACACCTGTTGAAACGATCCGCGCCCGCGCTCAGGCCGCCGGGATCGAGGAACTTACGGACTATTGGACGCCGGAGATCCATGTGGGGGCGTTTCATTTGCCGCCTTACATTCGCAGGCACATTCCGAGAAGCTAAGTAAGCAAGCGCTTCTTTTTGGAAAAAGAAGCAAAAACTTTCTTCAACTTGCTCTGGCTTCGGACCGGCTTTAGTTTCCGATCAGGAAACGCCAACGGAGCCCGCCATGACCGACGCTTTTATCTGCGACTTCACCCGCACGCCGATCGGGCGCTATGCCGGCGTGCTCAAAGATATCCGAACCGACGATCTGGCCGCCCACCCGCTCCGCGTGCTGCGCGAACGCAATCCGCAAGTCGATTGGGCCGCGCTGGATGATTGCTACATGGGCTGCGCCAACCAGGCCGGCGAGGACAATCGCAACGTCGCCCGCATGGCAACCCTGCTGGCCGGCCTGCCGACCGAAGTTCCCGGCGGCACCGTCAACCGGCTCTGCGGCTCCGGCCTCGATGCCGTCGGCACCGCATCGCGCGCCATCCGCGCCGGCGAAGCCGACCTGATGCTGGCCGGTGGCGTCGAAAGCATGACCCGGGCGCCGTTCGTGATGGGCAAGGCCGGCGAAGCCTTCGCCCGCAGCGCCGAAATCTACGACACCACCATCGGCTGGCGCTTCGTCAACAAACTCATGCAAAGCACCTACGGCACCGATTCGATGCCGGAAACCGGCGAAAACGTCGCCGAGGAATTTCAGATCTCGCGTGAAGCGCAGGATATGTTCGCCTACCGCAGCCAGCAGAAATGCGC
>JAYTQP010000567.1:0-5975 GCA_043746675.1 Rhodospirillales bacterium
GCCGCCTGCTTCGACAGCGCGGACTACAAGGAAGGCCGCACCGCTTTCATGGAAAAGCGCAAGCCGGTCTGGAAAGGCTGCTAATTCACCCCCCCAGCACCAACTGCGTCTGCGTCACCAACGCCACCAGCTTGCCATCCGCGCGCGTGATCCGCGTCTGCCAGACCTGCGTGGTTTTGCCGCGATGGATCGGCGTCGCCTCCGCCACCAGTTGCGCCCCAATCGGCGCCGCGCCGACAAAGTTGGTCTTGCTTTCCAGCGTCGTCGTGCGGGCACTGCGGGCGATGTTCACCATCGTGCCCAGCGCCCCCATGGTGTCGGCAATCGCCATGATCGCGCCGCCATGCATGGCGCCGTCGCCGTTGGTCAGGTCCTCCGTCACCGTCAGTTCGGCAACCAACCGATCCGATGTTGCCTCGGTAATGGTGAAGCCCAAATTCTTCACGAACGGCGGCAGGTTTTTCTGCAAGGCGATGTTCAGCGGCATGCGCATTTCCAATCGGTTCAGTTCCGTGTACGCTAGGTGTAGATGACGGTGGCCCGCAAGGGCTGAAACGGGAACACGACGCGGCGGGCAACCGGCGAATTCGTGGCTGCCCTCGCAACTGTAGGCGGTGAGTCGCCCCGAAATGCCATTGGTCCAAAACCCTGTCGCCAGGGCGGGCCGAGAAGGCAGGGACGGCGCGGGAGAAATCCCAGACCCGTGAGCCAGGAGACCGGCCGGCATCGAGACTGTGCGCGTGCGACGGGCGAGGTGCACCGGGGCAGCGGGAGAAAGACCCGTAGGCGGCAATCGTCCTTGCAATCGGGCACCGATACCGGTGCCTGAGCCGACGGAGTAATCGTCCATGGAAATCACCATGCGCCGCGCGCTATTCGCCTGCCTGCTGCTGTCCCCCGCTGCCGCTCTCGCTCAAGGCACCCTGATCACCCTGCCGGATACCGTGGTCACCGCCACCCGCATCCCCACCGTGATCGAACAAATCCCCGCCGGCGTCACCATTATTTCCCGCACCACCATCGCCGAACGCGGCTACACCACCCTGGTGGACGCGCTTTCCGCTGTCCCCGGCCTGCATGTCGCGCAGTCCGGCGGCCCCGGTGGCAATGCCAGCATCTTCATCCGCGGCACCAATTCCAACCATGTGCTGGTGCTGCGCGACGGCATCCCGATCACCGACCCGTCCAATCCCGGCGGCGCCTTCAATTTCGGCGTCGATACGCTCGATGATGTCGAACGGATCGAGGTCGTGCGCGGCCCGATGTCCGCCCTCTACGGCTCCGGCGCGATCGGCGGGGTGATCAACCTGATCACCAAACACGGCGAAGGCCCAACCCTCGCCACCATCGAACTCGCCTTCGGGCTGCCGCGCGCGGTGGTCGCCAACGCCGGCATTTCAGGGTCATCCGGCAAGTTCGACTATCGCCTGAACGTCGGCACCGAACGCCAGCGCGGCTTCGACACCACACCGCAACGCGAAGCCGTCTACACCGGCGCCCGCAACCCTTACACCGCGAACACCGCCAGCCTGGAACTCGGGGTAACGCCGGTCGAAGGCACCCGCGCCTTCCTCGCCATCCGTGGCCGCACCGCCCTGTTCGGCATCGATGAACTCGGTTTCCCCGGCTACGACTCCACGTCCTACCGCGGCCACGACGACAGTTTGCAAGGCCGCCTCGGCGTCACCTCCACCCTGCTCGACGGCACCTGGGAAACCGCCCTCAGCGCCAGCCAACTATTCACCGACCGCCATTACATCCAGCCTCTGGAAGCCGCCGACCCCAACGCCACCTCCGGCGATACCAGGCTGCGCGGTCGGCAATCGGTGGTGCAGTGGAACAACACCGTTCACCTCCCGGACTGGGAAATCGCCGCCAACAACGCCGTGCTGTTCGGCTACCAACACATCGAAGCCAGCTCTAGCAGCACGCAGAATTCCAACTTCGGCGGCTTCCTCTACAACAACAGCGTCCGCGCCTCCTCCGCCAGCGACGCCGGGCATCTCGGCCTCCAGACCACCCTGGCCAACCGCCTCACCCTCACCGCTGACGCGCGGCAGGAACAAGGCCGTTACGGCGGCGGCGCCTTCACCTGGCGCGGCGGCGCGGTGCTGGCAATTCCGGAAATCTGGTCCCGCCTCAAAGCGTCCTACGGCACCGCCTTCCGCGCCCCCTCATTGTTCGATCTGTTCGGTGTCGATTCGTCCGGCTATGTCGGCAACCGCACCCTTCGCCCCGAACGCAGCGAAGGCGCGGAATATGGCTGGGCCATCGATCTGCCCGCCCACGGCCGCAAAGACTTCGCCACCCTCGAAGTCACCTACTTCGAAAACCGCATCCACGACCTGATCATAACCCAGTTCAACGCCAGCTTCACCGCCTCCACCACTCAAAACATCAACAGCGCCCGCACCAGCGGCGCCGAAGTCACCCTCACCCTCCGCCCGGCAGACTGGCTCGAAGGCGACATCAGCTATACCAACACCGACGCCCGCAACCGCGCCGATGGCTCCCGCCTGTTGCGCCGCCCGAAAGACGCCATCACCGCTAACATCCGCGCCACCCCCCTGCCCGGCCTGACCATCGCCCCCGAACTGGTCTACACCAGCTCCTTCCAAGACTTCCTGATCGACAATAACGGCTTCCAACAAGGCGTCGGCCGCGCCAAACCCGGCACCATCCTCAACCTCACCATCACCTACGCCCTAACCCCAACCACCACCCTCTTCCTCAACGGTCGCAACATCGGCGGCTCCAAATTCGAACCCGTCAACGGCTTTCAAACCCCCGGCCCCAGCGTCCTCGCCGGCGTGCGGGCACGGTTCTGATGGGTGCGGGAAGGAAAGCCGGGGGCGCTGCCCCTGGACCCCGCGAGGGAGCAGAAACTCCCATGACCATATCGTCCGGTCGGTGGCCACATCTTCCCGCACCGATCAGGTTTGGCAATGCACCTGCAGGTCACCGAGCGTGGGGTGCACGAGGGTGCCGGGCCCGGACTGGTTGAGACAGGCGTCGCGCAGCGCATCCCATGGATCGGAGTATTCATCGCCGACTACAAAGGCGGTGCATGAACATCGCTGAGCACCGGCGCCTAAGTCTTCGGTGAACGGCTGATCGCGGAATAGGAATCCATGCACGACAACGCGGTGGGCGCCTTCTTCTGACGCCGCCGCACCCCGAACGGCACGCCAAGGAAGCTCGCCGGCCGTAAACGGCTGCACCAGTCGCGGAAGGGGAACGGCGAGTCAGGCAGGGAAAAACCAAGCAAACAAGCGAGAGATGCGGACATTGACGCCCCCTTTCACAAGGCTAATGATGTGTCGACAGCGTTGGGATGGTTCAGTTTATTAAGCAGCGTAACTTTGCCTCGTGTCCCCAGGGACACCCCGGGACACGCCGGACTTGACGCCACGTCAAGATTACCCATTATTAGGACGTATGCGGTATGACAGACCTGGAACGGGCATCATTCTTCATCAAAGCGATGAACGTGAAAAAGTGCCGGATCATCTGGGACGTACCGCACGCACTGAAAAGGCTTGTGGAGCGCAATGTCCCGCAATTTGAAGCAGAGAGGATCATCCGCCGGGCACCCGGCGTGGTTAAGGTTGAGGTAACCCCCGAAGGCATGGAACGCTGGCGGGTTTCCGGGTTTGACAGTGACGAAAGACCAATCGAAGTGGTGGTGCAGACCGCCCACAACAACTCTGCCCTACGGGTCATCACGGTGATCCGGACGGATGAATAAGGCAAAGCAATGTTCAGAACGCTTGCAAGCTACGAGGCGGACCAACTTGGCCTGCCTTACCCGGTGACCCTGATCGAGGGTGCTGAGGAAGAATTCGATGATGCCACCGGCGAACGCACTGGCATCAGCATCCCCGACCTCGATGAGCTCGTGATAATGATCGCCTTGTCGCGTGCGATGTTCTCCGTGCAGCTCACGGGCGGCGAGGTCAAATTCATGCGCCAGGTGATCGGCATGTCGCAAAAAGCATTCGCCGAGGGCATCGCCGTTGATCCGGCAACCCTTTCCCGCTGGGAAAATGGCAAGATTGAGGTCGGCGAGTGGGCTGACAAAGCGGTCCGCATGGCTGTCGTTCTGGCAGCACCCGCCTTGCTTCCCGGCATGTTTATTGATGGGCTGGACGTGGTGAAGCTCCGGATCACCAAGCGCAGCACCGACGCGATTCCCAAAATCGTCGTACGGCGCACGAGCCAGGCAGCAGACGCGCGCTGGGATCGACCGGCCCTGATGGCCGCTTGATCTATGCCTGCGTGTTCCCGTTCAGTATCCGAACGACGGGCTCCAGGGGCAGAGCCCTGGCCTTCCTTCCTTCATCCCTCCGCCCGCGCATTCCGCTCGGCGCGCATGAACCGGGCGGCCATTTCGCCGATGACCATGGCGGGCGCGTTGGTGTTGCCGCCGATCAGGCGGGGCATGATGGAGGCATCGGCGACGCGGAGGTTGGCGATGCCGTGCACGCGCAGGCGGGGATCGACGACGGCAAGCGGGTCGGTGCCCATTTTGCAGGTTCCGACTGGATGGTAGATGGTTTCAGCGCTGGCGCGGATGTAGTCGATCAGTTCGCTATCAGATTGGCGGTTGGGGCCAGGGTCGGTTTCGTGGCCGCCGGTGACCGCTTGCAAGGCGGGGCTGGCCATGATGCGGCGGCCGAGTTTGAGCGCGGCGATCAGTTCGGGCAGGTCGTCGGGGTGTTCGAGGTAGTTTGGTTGGATAAGCGCGTCGGCGTTGGGATCGGCCGATTTCAGCCCAACGACGCCGCGGCTTTTCGGCCGCAACTGGCAGCAATGCAGGGTGATGCCCTGGCCGAAGCTCATTTTCCGGCCGTGGTCACGCAGCATCGAGGACAGGAAGTGGAACTGGAATTCGGGGTAGGGTGAGTCCGGGCGCAGGCGCGCGAAGCCGCCGGCCTCGGCGGCGTTGGAGGCGAACATGCCGGTGTGGGACTGCCGATATTCCCGGATGCCGCGATAGAGCATGCCGGGTAGTGCTGCGGACAGGCCAACGGCGCGTTTGGTCAGGTCTTTGGCGATGATGCAGGCGTCGAGATGATCTTGCAGGTTTTGCCCGACGCCGGGCAGGTTGTGCCGGGTTTCGATGCCGTGTTCGGCAAGCGCTGCACCAGCGCCGATGCCTGATAGCAGCAGCAGTTGCGGGGAGTTGATGGCGCCACCGCAGAGCACGGTTTCCCACCGTGCCAGCAGCCGTTGGCCGCCGATCAATTCCACCCCGATGGCGGTTTTGCCGTCGAGCAGCACCCGGGCGACGCGGGCTTCGGTCATGATGGTCAGGTTGGGGCGGGACTTGATCGGATCGAGGAACGCGCGGGCGGCGGAAAACCGTCGCCCTTGGCGCTGGGTCACCTGGTAATGGCCGACGCCTTCCTGGTCGGCGCCGTTGAAATCAGGGTTGGCGGGCAGCCCGGCCTCGATGCTGGCCTTGATGAATTCGTGGGTGAGCGGACCGGGATTGGCGATATCGGCCACGTTGAGTTCGCCGTCGGCGCCGTGGAATGCGTCCGCACCGCGCTCGTTGCGTTCGAGCTGGCGAAACACCGGCAACAGCGTCCGCCAGCCCCAGCCCTCGGCACCCTCGCGTTCCCAGCCGTCGTAATCGTCCGGGTTGCCGCGAATATAAACCATGGCGTTGATCGAGGACGACCCGCCGAGGGTTTTGCCACGCGGCCAATAGAGCCGGCGGTTGTTTAATTGCGCCTGCGGTTCGGTGTTGTAGTACCAGTTGTAGGTGCGCGACTTCAGCAGTTGAACGATGCCGAACGGCACATCGATCTGCCAGGAATTATCCGGCTTGCCGGCTTCCAGCAGGCAGACCCGCGTGGCGGGATCGGCGGAAAGCCGGTTGGCGAGCACCGCGCCGGCCGACCCGGCGCCGACGACGATATAGTCGTAATCGGCCATTTCAATCCCTTCCGTTCATTGCGATTCGCGCG
>JAYTQP010000568.1:0-1933 GCA_043746675.1 Rhodospirillales bacterium
TTCCACGTTCAGACTGCGGTGGGTCAGGCCCGGCTGCACCCGGCAATCCATGTCCGCGCCGTTCACCTCCAGCACCGCGGTCATGCGCGACAGATCGAGGCTGATGCCGCCGCGCACCGGGGTCACATGCCCTTCCAATGACGTTCCGGTGCCGAACGGCACCACCGGCACCCCGGCGGCATGGCACAGCGCCAGCAGCCGCGCGGCTTCTTCGGTGGTTTCGATGAAGGCCACCGCATCCGGCTGCACCGGCGGGGCGGCGTCCTGGCCATGCGAATGATGGTCGCGCAGCCCGGCATTCACGGTCATGCGGTCACCGAGGAACGCCTTCGCACCTGCGATCACATCGGCAACGGTGTCTACCATTAGTCCACCCCGATCGCGGTTGGCAGCGGTGCTTTGCCACGGATCATGTCAGAGGCTTTTTCGGCGATCATCATGGTGGCGGCATACGTGTTGGCCGACGGCATCGACGGCATCACGGAAGCATCGACCACCCGCAGCCCCTGCATGCCGTGCACGCGCAATTCATCGTCCACCACCGCAGTCGGGTCGCTGGCGGGCCCCATCCGCGCGGTGCCGATCAGATGGTAGGTGGTGGTGCCGTACTGGCGGGCGAAATCCAGCAATTCGTCGTCGGATTGCACGTTCACGCCGGGCAGTTGCTCGGAATGGAAATACTGCCCCATTGGCGTGGTCGCCAGCATGGTGCGCGCCAGCCTGATACCAGCGATCAGCACCTGCCGGTCGGTTGGATGCGACAGATAATTCGGTTGCAAAATCGGATCGACGAACGGGTCGGTGGAAACCGCCCGCACATGCCCGACGCTTTCCGGCCGGTGCGGCCAGAAGCCGGTGGTCATGCCGGGATAATCGTCCAGCACATAGGTTTTGCCCGGCGCGTAACTGGCCGGGGTGAACACGCCCTGCAAATCCGGGTTCTGCAAATGCGGCGATGAGCGCGCGAAAATATGCACCAGCGACGGCACCACTGCCAGGATCGAGGGTTTGCCCAACGCCCAGCGGGCAATCTGGCCGAGCAGGCGCGGACCCTTGGAAAGTTCGTTCAAGGTGGTGATATTCTTCGCCCGCGCGACGATGCGCACGCTGTAATGGTCGCGGAAATTCTGCCCCACGCCAGCAAGTTCATGCTGCACCGGAACGCCGAGCGAGGCCAGCAAAGCCGCCGGCCCGATGCCGGAGATTTGCAGCAACCGCGCCGTGTTGGCGGTGCCGGCGGACACGATCACTTCCTTGGTCGCGCGTACCTCCCGCGTTTCCCGGCTGCCGCGATCGACGATATAGCGCACCCCGACGGCGCGCTTGCCTTCGAGCAGAATGGCGCTCGCCCGCGCGTTGGTGCGCACCTCCAGCCCCGGCCGGCTTCGTGCGGGGTGCAGGAACATCCGCGCCGCGCTCCTTCGCCAGCCGCGTTCGATGGCGCGCTGGTAGTAGCCGACGCCTTCCTGGGTGGCGCCATTGTAATCCGGGTTGCGCTTCAGCCCGACCTCCGCCGCGCCATCCATGAAGGCTTCGCAGAGCGGGTGGACCCAGTCCATGTCGGTCACCGGGATCTTACCGTCGCGGCCATGGTACTTGTCCGCCTCGCCGCCGCCAGGCCCGACCCTTCGTTCGCTGCGTTTGAAGTAAGGAAGAATGTCGGCATAGCCCCAGCCGCGATTGCCGCGCTGCGCCCAGTTGTCAAAATCCGCCTTCTGACCGCGATTATAAACCATGCCGTTGATCGAGCTCGATCCGCCCAGAGTGCGTCCCTGGGTGGTGGCGATGCCGCGCCCGCCGGTCCATTCGGTCGGCTCGGTTTTGAACTGCCAAGACACTTTGGGGTTGAACAGGGTTTTGATGAAGCCGGCTGGGATGTGGATGAAGGGGTTGGTGTCCTCTGGCCCGGCTTCGAGCACGCAAACGGTCACGC
>JAYTQP010000569.1:0-2400 GCA_043746675.1 Rhodospirillales bacterium
GACATGGTCGGCAATGATGTCGCTGCGCATCGGCAGGAAGGTTCCGGCACCGACATGCAAGGTGACGTTGGTATGGCGGACGCCGCGCGCCACCAGCGCGGTCAGCATGGCCGGGGTGAAATGCAGGCCGGCGGTCGGGGCGGCCACCGCGCCGTCATGGGCGGCGAACATGGTCTGGTAGTCCTGCGCGTCCTGTACCGTCGGGCCGGTTGGGCGATCGATGTAAGGCGGCAGCGCCAGCGCGCCGGCTTGCTGCAATTCGTTGGTAAAATCCGGATCGGTCAGATTGAAGTCCAGCACAACACTACCGTCGTCGTTGCGCTGGCGCACGATGGCGCTGAGCACGTCGCTGCCGTCGAACCCCAGCCGGTCGCCGGCGCGCAGGCGGCGGGCATTGCGCGCCAGCGCCTGCCAGCCGCCATCGCCGAGCGGGCGATCCAGGGTGATGCCGATCTGCGCGGCGCCGCGCCGTGCGGCCAGTTGCGCCGGGATCACCCTTGTGTCGTTGGCAACCAGCAGATCGCCTTCGCGCAGCAGCCCGACGAGATCGCCGACGTGCAGATCGGTACGGGCATTTTGCGCAACATGCAGCAGCCGCGCGCTTTCCCGCGGCCGGGCCGGCTGGTGGGCGATGCGGTCCTGTGGCAGATCGAAATCGAACGCGCTCGCATGCATCAGGTCGCGGGCGCCCAGCGGCGGGAGAGCTGCACCAGCGGCAGGCTGATCAGCACCGCCCACACTTTGCCGACAACCTGGCCAGCGAAAAAATCCAGGCTATGGAACGCCATCGACAGAAACACCAGCGAATCGACCACCAGCCCAACCGCCGACGACGCCACCACCGCCAGCACCAGGCCACGCCGTTGCAGCGGCGTATAGACGGCGAAGTCGGCCAGTTCGCTGAACAAAAACGCCACCCCAGAGGCCAGCACCAGCGCGCCCGGCGCCAGCCCGAAACTGACCATGGTGCCGAGCAGGATCGCCGCCAACCCCCATGCTGTGCCCAGGCAGCGCTGGACCAGATCGCGCAGCACCAGCGCAAATCCCACCATCAGCACGCCGGACGGTGCCATCAGCCCAGGCGCCACCGGGATCAGGCACGGCCCATGGCGCACGCACACCGTCCCGACATGGCCGATCATCCAGTTGGCCAGCGGCACGCACGCCAGAAAAGCGACAAACGCCAATAAACCGACCCGCTGCATCAGCGATGGACCAGATAGGTTGCGATTTCTATCAAATTACCATCCGGATCGCGACAGTAAACCGAGGTGATCGGCCCCAACGCACCAACCTTTGCGGCCGGGCCTTCAACGATAGCAACGCCGCATTCTTCCAGATGGCGCACCACGTCCTGTGGCCCGATCGCGGTCACGAAGCACAAATTCTGCGCCCCCGGCACCGGCAAAGCGGCGGTCGTCGGGCGTTCGCCACCCTCGGCTTCAAGGTTGATTTTCTGCCCGCCAAAGCGCAGCGCGGTGCGGTTGCGCGGGCCGAACTCCTCCCGCTCCATGCCCAGCACGCGCTGGAACCACGACGCCGTCACCTCCATGTCCCGGCAGGTGACAACCATATGGTCCAGTCGATCGACCGTGAACCGCATCACTCCATCCCGTCGTAAAAATCGTTGCCCTTGTCGTCGATGATGATGAAGGCCGGGAAATTCTCCACCTCGATCCGCCAGATCGCTTCCATACCAAGATCGACATATTCCAGCACGTCCACCTTGCGGATACAGTCCTGCGCCAACCGCGCCGCCGGGCCGCCGACGCTGCCGAGATAGAAGCCGCCATGCGCCTTGCAGCTATCCTTCACCGCTTTCGAGCGATTGCCCTTGGCCAGCATCACCATCGAACCGCCCAGCGCCTGGAAGGCGCCCACATAGCTGTCCATCCGGCCGGCGGTGGTCGGGCCGAACGCGCCGGTGGCCATCCCCGCCGGGGTTTTCGCCGGTCCGGCATAGTAAACCGGATGGCGCTTCATGTAATCCGGCAGCTCCTCCCCGGCATCCAGCAGGCCCTGCAAACGGGCATGCGCGATATCGCGCGCCACCACCATCGTGCCGGTCAGCGACAGCCGGGTTTTCACCGGATAGGCCGCAAGCTGGCGGAGTATTTCCGACATCGGCCGATTGAGATCGACCGCCACCGCCTCCCCGCCGAGGCTGGTATCCTCGATTTCCGGCAGATACTGGTGCGGATCGGTTTCCAGCCGTTCGAGGAAAATACCGTCGGGCGTAATCTTGGCCTTGATCTGCCGATCGGCCGAGCAGGACACGCCGATGCCCACCGGCAGGCTCGCGCCGTGCCGCGCCAGCCTTATCACCCGCACATCGTGGCAGAAATACTTGCCGCCGAACTGCGCCCCGATGCCGATATTGCGGCTCAGTTCCAGCACCTG
>JAYTQP010000570.1:0-4591 GCA_043746675.1 Rhodospirillales bacterium
GTGTGGATCAGCAGGCCTACCAGAAATCCAGACGTATCAGTAACGATGTGGCGCTTGCGACCGGAAATCTTCTTGCCGGCATCATAGCCTTTGGGGCCGCCACTCTCGATGGTCTTGACCGATTGACTGTCGATAATCCCCGCAGTATCCGCCATTGGCCGCCGGAACGCCGCACAAACAAGATGCCGTTCAGGACTTCACGGAGATCGGCAATGCGGGGCCGTCCGAGGCGAGAAGGTGCTGGAGGCAGCAGCCCAATGATCGCCCACTCGGAGTCCGTGGTGTCGCTTGCATAGCGCAGCCCGTCGCACCGATACGGCGCGCGGGTGGTTTCGGTCCAGGACACGATGCTAGTGGTCCGATCCCATCGGGCACTTCAGCCCGTTGGGTGAATCGGCCCACAAAATCAACCTCGTGCTTCGACTCATTCGGTACCATCCGAATGAGTCGAAGCACTAGGAGCGTTCCAGTTTCAGGCGGGTGTTCGCGATGGCGGTGCGGAAATCATCGTGCAGGGCTCGCCAGTCCAGGATGTCGACGGTGAAGGGCAGGTCGGAGTCTTCGAACTGATCGTGCAGCGCGCCAAGTTCGGCGCGGGTCAAAGCGCGTCCGGCGTCGATTGCGAGGTCGAGGTCGGAGGATCGGCGGGTGGTGCCGCTGGCGCGGGAGCCGAAGACCCACACTTCGGCATGTTCGGGCAGGTTCGCGGTCAGGATCGATTGCACGATGGCCCGATCTTGTGGCCGGAGATCGATTTGCGCGGTCATCGGGCGGGTTGGGTTTGAAGAGCGTGGAGCAGGAATCGCGCTTCGGTGAGAAAGCGCGGGATGTTGTCGAACACGGCTTGGGCGGTCGCGTTGTTGTAGGCATGGCTGGTGGCGCCGCGGTCCCGGCGGAATTCGCGCCAGCCGACGATGTCTTCGGACAGCAGGCCGTGGGCGTAGCCAATGCGGATCAGGCCGGAGAAGTCGAGATCGTTGACGCCGTCGGGGTTCGGCAGGCGCGCGGCCAGCGCCCGGCGCAGCATTTTGTGGGAAACTTCGTAGGTAAACTCGAACGCCAGGATCGCGGCGGCGCGCAGATGCGGGGCGAGCCGGGGACCGCAAAGCGGCCCCCGATTTTCAAGTCGCAAAAGTTTTTTGCTTCTTTTTTTCAAAAAAGAAGCGCTGCCCCTTGCCTTAATTGCCACCCAAAAAGTCGCGCTTGCCGATCTCGATCCCGTTATGCCGCAGGATGTTATAGAAAGTCGCGCAATGGAAGGTGAAGTTCGGGATCACGAACTGGAACAGATAATCCTGCCCGGTGAACGTCATTTCGCCGGCGCGCATTTTCAGCACCACTTCGCGGGTTTCGCTGCCGTCGATCTGGGCCGGGGTGATGCTGTCGATGAAGGCGATGGTTTTGGCGATACGGGCTTTAAGCTGGTCGAAGGTGGTTTCGGTGTCCTCGAAGGCGGGAATTTCAACCCCGGCGAGCCGGGCGATGCCGCCCTTGGCCTGGTCGGTGGCGATCATTACCTGGCGGGTCAGCGGCAGCATGTCCGGCGTGAGGCGATCGGCGGTCAGCACCAGCGGGTCGATGTTTTTGGCGGCGCAGTGCGCGGCCGCCTTGTCGATGATCTTCGACATGGCGCCGAGCAGGGTTTTGAACATCGGCGCGCTGGCCGCATACATTCCAAGTGACATTTGGCGTTCCTTAAGTTTGGCGATTGGGTCGTGAGTTCTGGATCGGGCCGCTACAGCATTCCCCCTTTGCGGCCGGCCGACGCGCCGAGGCGCAGGCGCAACGCATTGAGCTTGATGAAGCCCTGCGCGTCGAACTGGTCGTAGGCGCCCTGGTCGTCCTCGAAGGTGACGGTTGCCATCGAATAGAGACTGTTCGGGCTTTCGCGGCCGATGCAGGAAACATTGCCCTTGTAGAGCTTCATGCGCACCCGCCCGTTGACGCTGTTCTGGCTGGCGTCGATCAGTGCCTGCAGCATTCGCCGTTCGGGGGCAAACCAGAAACCGTTGTAGATAAGTTCGGCGTAGCGCGGCATCAGGCTGTCTTTGAGATGGGCGGCTTCCCGATCGAGGGTGATGCTTTCGATGCTGCGATGCGCCGCCAGCAGAATGGTGCCGCCCGGAGTTTCGTAAACACCGCGGGATTTCATCCCGACGAAGCGGTTTTCCACCAGATCGAGCCGACCGATGCCATTGGCCTTGCCGAGTTCGTTTAGCCGGGTCAGCAGCATGGCGGGGGAAAGCGACACGCCGTCGATCGCCACCGGATCGCCGTTGACGAAATCGACCGATATCACGGTTGCTTTATCGGGTGCGTCTTCCGGGCGGATGGTGCGCTGGTAGACGGACTCGTCAGCCTCGATTGCGGGGTCTTCGAGGATTTTGCCCTCGCTGGAGGAATGCAGCAGGTTGGCGTCCACGCTGAAGGGGGCCTCGCCGCGCTTGTCCTTGGCGATCGGGATCTGGTTGGCCTCGGCGAATTGCAGCAGCCGGGTGCGGCTGGTGAGTTCCCATTCGCGCCACGGGGCGATGATCTTGATATCGGGTTTGAGCGAGTAGTAGGCCAGTTCGAAACGAACCTGATCGTTGCCTTTGCCGGTGGCGCCGTGGCAGACCGCGTCGGCGCCGTGTTCCTCGGCGATTTCGATCTGGCGCTGGGCGATCAGCGGCCGCGCGATCGAGGTGCCGAGCAGATATTGGCCTTCATACAGCGCGTTGGCGCGAAACATCGGGAAAACGAAGTCGCGCACGAAGGTTTCGCGCAGATCTTCGATGTAGATCTGCTTGATGCCAAGCATTTCGGCCTTTTTGCGGGCCGGTTCGAGTTCTTCGCCCTGGCCGAAATCGGCGGTGAAGGTAATGACTTCGCACTTATAGGTGGTTTGCAGCCAGCGCAGGATGACGCTGGTGTCCAGCCCTCCGGAGTAGGCAAGCACGACTTTCTTGACATCCTTCACGCGCATGGATGGAGGCTCCTTCGGGGGCTGGCACGTTGGCGCGGGGAGGTAGCGCCAGAGCGGCCAATTGCGCAAGGGCAGCGGCTTTGGCCGCCGCACGCCCAATCAGTGCGCCTCGGCCCAGTTCTGCCCGATGCCGGTTTCCACCACCAGCGGGACCGACAAGGCGGCCGCCGATTCCATGACGGTTTTGGCCAATAGCGCCATCGCCGCGGCCTCGGCGGCCGGCACTTCGAACAGCAATTCGTCGTGCACCTGCAGCAGCATGCGGCCGCGCAGGCCAGAGGCGTGCAGCACGGCCGGCAGCTTCACCATGGCGCGCTTGATGATGTCGGCCGCACCACCCTGTAACGGCGCGTTGATCGCCTGGCGCTCACCATAGCCGCGTCGGGCCGGATGCTTGTCGGCGATCCCGGAAATCCAGCAGCGGCGACCGAACGGGGTCAGCACGTAGCCGTGCGCGCGGGCTTCGTCGCGGGCACGTTCCATGTAGGTGCGGATGGCGGGATAGCGCAGGAAATAGGCGTCGATATAGGCGCGCGCTTCGCCCGGCGCGATTTGCAGTTGCCGCGCCAGACCGAAGGCGGAGATGCCGTAGATGATGCCGAAATTGATCGCCTTGGCGCGGCGGCGGGTGGCGCCATCCATGCCGGCCATCGGCACGCCGAACACTTCGCTCGCGGTCCTGGCGTGGATGTCCTCGCCGGCGGCGAAGCTCGCTTTCAACTGCGGAATATCGGCGACGTGGGCGAGCAGGCGCAGCTCGATCTGCGAATAATCCGCGCTCACCAGCAGATTGCCGGGTTCGGCGACGAAGGCGCGGCGGATGCGGCCGCCTTCCTCGGTGCGGATCGGAATGTTCTGCAAGTTCGGATCGGTCGATGACAGCCGCCCGGTCGCCGCCACCGCCATCGCGAAGCTGGTGTGCACCCGCCGGGTGTCCGGGTTTATCTGCTCCACCAGGGCGTCGGTGTAGGTGGATTTCAGCTTGGCGAGTTGACGCCATTCCATGATCCGGCCAGGCAATTCGTGGCCCTGATCGGCAAGCCCTTGCAGCACCGCGGCGTCGGTTCCCCAGGCGCCGGTTTTCATCCGCTTGCCGCCGGGCAGGCCCATCCGGTCGAACAGGATTTCGCCCAGTTGCTTGGCCGAACCAAGGTTGAACGGCGCGCCGGCCAGCGCGTGGATCGCGGTTTCCATCACCGCCATGCGCCCGGCGAAGTCCAGCGACAGCGCCCGCAATTCGGCTTCATCGACCTTGATGCCGGCCCGCTCCATTGCCAGCAGCACCGGGATCAGCCGGCGCTCGATCTGTTCGTAAAGTGCCAGCGCACGATTTTCGCGCAGGCGCGGTTGCAGCGCCTGCCACAGCCGCAGGGTGACGTCGGCGTCCTCGGCGGCATATTCGGTGGCGCGCGCGATCGGCACCTGGCCGAACGGCAGCCGGGCCTTGCCAACGCCGGTCACGCTGTCGAAGCTGATCGGGGTATGGCCCAGATGCAGGGTGGCAAGTTCGTCCATCCCATGCCCATGCGCGCCGGCATCCTGGGCGAAGGAAATCACCATGGTATCGTCGAGCGGGGTGGCGTCCGGCGCACCGGCACGGCCGAGGATGAGCAGATCGAACTTGGC
>JAYTQP010000571.1:0-2325 GCA_043746675.1 Rhodospirillales bacterium
CCCTGCCGACCCTCGAAATTCCGGTTGGATGTGCTGGCGCAACGCTGGCCGGCGGTCAGCTTGTCCGGGTTCATGCCCAGACACATCGAACAACCCGGCTCCCGCCACTCAAAGCCGGATTCCAGGAGAATACGGTCGAGCCCCTCGGCTTCCGCCTGCTGCTTTACAATGCCGCTACCCGGCACCACCAGCGCCCGCACCGTCGGCGCCACCTTGCGGCCCTTCATAACACCCGCGGCCGCGCGAATATCTTCGATCCGGCCATTGGTGCAACTGCCGATGAACACCACGTCGATCGCCAGATCGGTCAGCTTCTGGCCCGGCGTCAACGCCATATATTCCACCATGCGCTGCAACTGCACGCGCCGTCCCGCATCCGCCTCCGCCGCCGGATCGGGCACAAGGCCAGTAATCGGCAGCACCGCTTCCGGGCTGGTGCCCCAGGTCACCATCGGCGCGATCATCGCGGCGTCGATCATCAGAATTTTGTCGTAAACCGCGCCGGCATCGGTCGGCAGCGTCTGCCAGTATTCGATCGCCCGATCCAGCGCCGCACCGCTCGGCGCGAACGGCTTGCCGCGCACATAATCGAACGTGGTCTGGTCCGGCGCGATCATCCCAGCCCGCGCCCCCGCCTCGATCGACATGTTGCACACCGTCATCCGCCCGGCCATGTCCAGCGCGCGGATTGCCTCCCCGGCATATTCGATCACATGCCCGGTGCCGCCGGCAGTGCCGATCTCGCCGATAATCGCCAGCACCAGATCCTTTGCCGTGCAACCCGCCGGCAACGCCCCGCGCACATCCACCAGCATGTTCTTCGCCGGCTTCTGCAACAAAGTCTGCGTCGCCATCACATGCTCAACCTCGGACGTGCCGATGCCGAACGCCAGCGACCCCATCGCCCCATGCGTCGAAGTATGACTGTCCCCGCACACGATCGTCATCCCCGGCAGCGAAAGTCCCTGCTCCGGCCCGATAATATGCACAATCCCCTGCCGCACATCGTTCAGCGGAATATACGGCACCCCGAACGCGGCAACATTGGCCTCCAACGTCTCAACCTGCAGCCGTGACTCCGGGTCCGCAATGCCCAAACTCCGGTCCGACGTCGCAATATTATGATCCACCACCGCAATATGCGCATCCGGCCGGCGCAACTTGCGCCCCGCCATCCGCAACCCCTCAAACGCCTGCGGCGAGGTCACCTCATGCAACAAATGCCGATCAATATATAGCACACACGTGCCATCCGCGAGCCGCTCCACCACATGCGCGTCCCAAACCTTGTCGAACAACGTGCGCGGTGCGGTCATGGCGTGGTCCTCATGGCAGAAGAAAGGAAGGCCAGGGCTCTGCCCTGGACCCGCAAGGGAGCAGAAGCTCCCTTGACCCTATGACTTAAGCGAAGCATCGGGTCATCGAAGAAGGGGGCCAACGTGGAGGTTGCAACATCGGTGTTGGTCCCCTTCTTCGATGACCCGAACCCTTGCCTAAAAGTGATGGGGTCAAGGGGACCCCTGTCCCCTTGCGGGGTCGAGGGGCGGAGCCCCCGCCTTGCTTACTCCGCCGCCGAGGTCTCCGCCGGCGCCACGTCGCGCGCGCGTTCGGCGATGCGGGCGGATTTGCCGCGGCGGCCGCGGAGGTAATAGAGTTTGGCGCGGCGGACATCGCCGCGGCGGATCACGGTGATATCGGCGATGCTGGGGGCGTAGAGGGCGAACACGCGTTCGACGCCTTCGCCGTAGCTGATTTTGCGCACGGTGAAGTTGCTGTTCAGGCCGCGGTTGGAGCGGGCGATGCAGACGCCTTCGAAGTTCTGCAGCCGGCTGCGTTCACCTTCGACCACTTTCACCGACACGCGCAGCGTATCGCCGGGGATGAATTCGGGCACGGGCCGATCAGCGGTCAGCCGGGCGATCTGCTCGGCGTTGATCTGCTGGATGATGTTCATAGCGGTGGTCCTTTCGTCTTGCGTTCTCTAGGGCGCGCGGTGGGCGGATGCAACCGCGCGCGGATGTTTCTGAATTAGCGGGATGACTGGTAGGCGGCCCAAAGGTCGGGCCGGCGTTCGCGGGTGATGGTTTCGGCCTGTTGGCGCCGCCAGGTGGCAATGGCGGCGTGATTGCCGGACAGCAGGGTTTCGGGCACGGCGCGCCCCTGCCATTCGGCCGGGCGGGTGTAGTGGGGATATTCCAGCAGATGGTCGGCGAAGCTTTCATCCTCGCCGCTGATGGCCGCCCCCATCACCCCCGGCAGCAGGCGGACGCAGGCATCGAGCAGCACGAGCGCCGCCGGTTCGCCGCCTGATAACACATAGTCGCC
>JAYTQP010000572.1:0-4018 GCA_043746675.1 Rhodospirillales bacterium
GGCTGCCACTCGGCGTGCTGGCGCACTGCAAGGCCGGCCGGCAGTTCGGTGCGGTAGCATAGCAGGTCGGTCTCGCCGTAGCGCGCCAGTTCCAGCGCGATCGCTTCCCGCGCCGGCGCCACCCGTTCCTGCGCGGTGCCGGCCATGCGGGTCAGCTTCATCGCCTGCAGGTCGAAATCGCCTCCTTTGGCGCCACTGCCGGCCTGCTGCCATTCGCCCGTAATCGCCACTGCCAGGGCCGGCGTCGGCAGACACAGGGCGGCGCCGCCGGGGATGCGCAGTGGCTTGCCGTCCAGCAGCACCTGCCATCCCACCGCCATCGGACCGCTGGTCGCCTGATCCCAAAACCGTTTCATGCGCCACACTCCGGGCGATATTGCAGTGTCATCCCCGGCTTTCCGGCTTCACGACGATTGGCGTGACGGCGGTCGGCTGATCGGTTGGCATCGGCCCATCGCGCCCGTTGCGGGCGGTGCGCAGCGCCGCCGGGCAGGGGTCGGCGCCGTGCTGCTCGGCCGCCTGGGCTGCGGTGCGCCAAGCATCGCGGGCAGCCTCGGCATCGGCCGTCGGGTCCACCACCAGATGCAGGCTGGACAACGGGCCGATGATCCGCAGCGGCACACTGACCGCCGGCCCGCCCAGGCGCAACTGCGGGCGCAGACGGAAATTGGTGAATTCCGTCGTGCCTTGCAGGCTGCCACTGGCTTGCAGCAGCAGGCGCTCGCTGTCCAGCACCGCCGAGGCAAGCGTCACCACCCCATGATCGGCTGCGACGGTTGCGGCAAAGCAGCGCGCGCGCGCCAGACCCGCCGACAGCAGATGCATCGGCAGATGGGCTTGCAGCAAAATCCCGTACATCAGGCTGGTAAACATCCGCGTATCGAGTTCGCCGTCCACCAGCGCCACCCCGGCCCGGCCGGTCAGGCTGGCGAGCAAGGCGTGCGGGGTGCGACCTTCGGCGGCCATGTCCACATCGAGGTCGAGCGCGCCGGAAATATCTTCCGGCATTTGCAACGCCACCAGCAGCGGTCGGATCGACAGCGCCGGCGCGCGCAGTTGCAGATGCAGCGGCGCGGCGATCGCCCGCGTATCGTAGCGCAGCGTTCCCGCCACCGCCCCGCCGGGGGTTTGCGCGGTGAGCGGATCGACGGTCAACACGCCGTGCTGCATTTGAATCCGGGTCGCCAGCGCGGTAACCGGCAACGACATGATGTGTGCGTTGGCCACGTCGAGCCGCATGTCGAGGTCGGCGATGTCCAGCCCGCCCAACGCCATCGGGCGATCATGGAACAGTGCCGGGGCGAGGCGGCTGCCTGGCGGCAGGGACAGCGACAGCGGCGGCGGCGGGCCGAAATGCAGCGCCGAAATGCTGCTGTTGAAGCCGTCGAAATCGAACTGCTTGGCGCGCAGGCTGGCCTCCACCGCCGGGCGGCGGCCGAAATGCACGGCGGCGGTTCCGGTGAGGTCGCCGTACGGGATGGTCATGGCGAGATCCTGGATCGCCAGACCTTCCGCCACCCCGGTCGGCAAATCGATCACGTGGGCGTGCAGGTCGGCGCTTTCCCAGCGCGGCATGCGCTGGCGCAGCACCGGCTCCAGCTTCTCCAGATTGCGCAAGGTCGCCGAGACCGACAAATCCAGCCCCTCCAGCCGCGCCGGGGACAGGATGGCGCCGCTGGCGGTCAGTTCCGAATCGCCCAGCGCGGCCACCAGATCGATCGGAAAACCGGCTGCGGCCCTGGCCGGCGCCGGAACCGTCCAGCCCGGCAGCCAGCCGAGCCGCACCGCTGCCTGCAGCATCCCCGCCGGCGTTCCCAGCACCGCCGCGATGTGCAACGGAGCGCCGCCGATCACACCCTTCAGGGCGCCGTGCAGCGCCTGCTGCATGCCGCCGGCGTGCAGTTCGAACCGATCCAGTCGCCCGCCGGGAAAGAATGCGCCCAGATCGGACTCGCCGATTTGCAACGACAAGGCGGCGAGATCGGGCAGCGGCGTGCCGACATCGGTAAGCAGCACCGACAGCGCCAGATCGCGCAGCGCCGGCATCCAATCCGGCAGCAAGGCGCGAAAATTCCGGCTTTCCCGCATCGCGCCATCCACCTGCAACCGGTAGCCCGCCGCATGCATGGGGTTGGTGAGGCTGCCCTGGACGCTGAGATTGGCGCCGCGCGCCTGCAAGGTTAGGTTGACCGGCCACGGCGTGGTGGCGTCCGAGTTCAGCAGCCGCGCCAGCGCGCCGAATTGCCCGTTCAGCACGATCCGCTCGTGGCCCAGGGTTACGTCGGTGCTGACCGCCAGATTATTCTCGCCGTTCACGGTCACCAGCACCCGCTTCAGCCCGAAGCTGGTGGTGACGCCGCGCTGGCGGTCGCGCCAGGTGAAGCGCCCGTCGCGCACGGTGATCGCCCGCACCGGCAGCAAGGCGTCGACGGTGGCTATCGGGGCTGCCTTTCCATCTGTGCCGCCGGCGATCAGCCAGTTGCCGCGCCCGACATCGTCGCGTTCGAGCAAAATATCCGGCGCATCGATAAGGATTTGCTGGATTTCCGGCCTGCCCCATAAAAGCGGCCACAGCGCCAATTGCACCTCCACCCGGTCGATGCGGGCGATTTCCAGCCGGCTGCCGGTGGTAGCCCCATCGACCGCCACCGGGCCGAAGCTGAATTTCGGCGTCAAAATGCCGGCGAACGTCACCGGCCCGCGAATTTCCACCCGTTGCCCGGTCACCTGCTGCAGGGCGGCGGCGATGCGCGGGCGATAGGCATCGGCGTTGAAGGTCTGCAGAAACACTGCCAGCGCCAGCGGCGGCCCCAGCAGCAGCAGCGCGATCAGGCTGACGTAGAGCCAGAACCGCCGGGACAGTTCGACGTACCCGAACCACGGCAGAAAAATCTCGCGCAGTTCAGGGAGATCGTCGCGCTCTGGTTGCGGCACTTGGGTTGCGGCTATCGCTGCGGCGGGGCGATCGGCGGGGCGGTGAAGCCCAGCGTGCGGAAGGTCGCCGCCATGTGCGCCGGCAATTCGGCTTCCACCGTCAGGGTGCCGCCATGCGGGTGCGGAAAGCTCAACCGCCGCGCGTGCAGATGAAGCTGATCGCCGAGCCCATCGACCAGCGCGGTATGGCCGCCGCCCTCATGCCCGGTGCGCTCGCGGCCATAGGGCCGGTCGCCCAGGATCGGCGCCCCGATGGCGGCGCAGGAGACACGAAGCTGATGCGTGCGCCCGGTTAGCGGATGCAGTTCCAGCCAGGCGAGCTTGCGCGCGGCATGGTCGATGGTGGTGAAATCGGTGATCGCGTGGGCGGTGTCCTTGTCGTACGGGCCAGCGACGGCGGTGCGCTCGCCACGAAACCCGTCGGCCTTGACCAGTTCGAGTTCGATCCGCCCCTCGGTCGGCACCGGGCGGCCGCACACCACCGCCCAGTACAATTTCTGCACCGAGCGGCTGCGAAACGCCGCCGCCAGCTTGGCCGCAACGCCCGGGCTGCGCGCCACCACCAGCACGCCGGAGGTATCGCGGTCCAGCCGATGCACCAGCCGCGGGCGATGCGGACTATCGCCCTGCAACGCCGGTAGCAGCATATCGACATGCCGCGAAATCCCCGGCCCGCCCTGGGTCGGCAACCCGGCCGGCTTGTCCAGCACGATCACCTGGTCGTCCTGATAGAGCACCATCCGCGCGGCCTCGCGCACCAGCAGCGGGTCGAGCGGCGCCACCGGCGGCATCTCCGGTCGGCCCGGCGTCGGGGCCGGCAACGGCGGAATGCGCAGCATCTGGCCGGGCGCGAGCCGGGTCGCCGCCTCCACCCGCTTGCCGTCCACCCTGATCTGCCCGGTGCGGCATAGTTTCTGGATCACCCCCTGGGTGATGTCGGGGAAGTGGCGGCGCAGCCAGCGGTCGAGCCGGATATCGGCCTCGTCCTCGGTTACGGCGGCGGAGGTCACGGTCATGCTGCTGGTCCCTGATCCGCCCGGTTCTGCCGCAAATTCGCCCAGTAGGCGAGCCGCTTGCCGACTTC
>JAYTQP010000573.1:0-5563 GCA_043746675.1 Rhodospirillales bacterium
CGATCGGCGAAGGCTTCGAAATCCTGCCGATGGGCATCCACCAGCGACCAGACCGGATCGGCATTCTGCATGGCCAGGCTCCTACGGTTTAACGGAGCCTGCGGCGTGCCGTCCAAGGCGTCAATCTCTCGTCGCTATGCCGCGATCGCCAGCAACGCGTCCGCGCCGATGCGGTGGCAAAAGTCTCCAAAACCTTCGCCGGTCGCGCGATCGCGCGCGAAGCTGGCGATGATCGGCTCCAACGTCGCCGCCAGACGTTCTTCCTTCACCCGCTCGAACAGCTTGAAGCTCAGCCGCGTGCCGGAAAAGTCGCCACCGACGTAAATCGCGTAGGCGCCAGGCACCCGGCCGACGATGCCGATATCGCCGGCATAAGTGCGCGCGCACCCATTTGGGCAGCCGGTGATGCGCAGGCTGATGCGCTCCTCAATCAGCCCATGCCGGCGCAGTAGATTTTCAAAAATCGCCACCAGCGGCGCCCGCACCCGTTCGGCTTCGGTCAGCGCCAGGCCGCAGGTCGGCAACGCCGGGCAGGCGAGCGCCCAGCGCGCCAGCGGGGTCAGGTCCTCTGCCAAAGTCACGCCATGCGCGCGCAAAACCTGCTCGATCGCGCCACGGTCGGAAGGCCGGATATTGGTCAGCAGCACATCCTGCTGCGGCGTCATCACCGGGTCCGGCCCGAACCGCGCAACCACCGCCCGCAGCCCGCTGCGCAAACGCACCGCGCCATCATCGACGATCCGCCCGGACGGCAGCGGCACCCCAAGCCACAAATTACCATCGCCCTGATTATGCCAGCCGAGCAGCTCCGGCACCGTAATCGCCGGCATCGCCCGTGCCGCTTGCAGTGCCAGCCCATAGCGGCCGATCAGCGTATCGCGCACCCAGTCCAGCCCGCGATCATCCACCACATATTTCAAGCGCGCCCGCTTGCGATCGCTGCGGTCGCCATGGTCGCGCTGCAGCGAAATCACCGCCTCCGCCGCTGCCAGCAAATCCTCGGCCGCCACGAACCCAACGATCGACGCCGCCCGCGGATAGGTATCCTTCCGGTTATGCGTCATCCCGAACCCGCCGCCGACCGCCAGATTATAGCCAAGCAGCGTCGCGCCCTCGAACAGCGCGATGAAGCCGAGATCGTTGGCGAACACGTCCACGCTGTTATCGTCCGGCGTCGCGATGGCGATCTTGAATTTACGCGGCAGATAGGTGGAACCATAAAGCGGCTCGAACTCCTCTCCGCTCGCGTCGGTCTCGGCTTCATCCAGAAAAATCTGATGATAGGCCCGGCTGGCCGGCAGCAGCCGCGCCGACAGCCGCCGCGCATCGTCCATCACCCGCGCATGCCGCGCATCGCGCAACGGTCGCGGCGTCGCCATCACGTTGCGCACCACATCGCCGCAGGCCGCCTGCGTGGTCAGCAGAGTCGCATTGATCGCGGCAACCGTGGCTTTCAACTTCCACTTAATAATTCCGTGAAATTGCACCCCCTGCCGCGTGGTGATCCGCAGACTGGCATTGCCGTAGCGGTCGGCGAGGTCATCCAGCGCCAGATACTGCGCGGCGCTCAGAACGCCCCCCGGCATCCGCACCCGCAACATGAAACTATAGGCTTTTTCTTCCCCACGCTGCTTGCGCGCGGTGGCACTGTCGCGATCGTACTGTTCGTAACTACCGTGGAATTTCAATAAATTATAACCGTCCTCGGTCACCTGCAACCCCGTCCCGGCCAGCTCGCTGACAAGCGCCCCGCGCAACCGCCGGCTCGCAGCCTTCAACCCCTCCACCCCCGACAGCGCCCGCCCCGCCGACGCCCGCGGAACCGAACCAGACAGATCTTGCGGCGCCATACCGAAACTCCATTGCAGCGGATTTCACTTTCCACTTGCAAATGGTGCCTAGAATACCATATGTCAAACGTGAATTAGGAATTTCACCAATGTCTGCGCAAAATACCCTCCGGTTCTTCGATAACGACGCCATTTCCGCCGCTGACGACAAGGCGCCGGAACACCCGATGGTCGCGGCAGTCGAAATCCTGTGGGCACTGATCGCCATCGCCGCCGCCTTTGCCACGGCGATGTTTCTGGCGGCCTGATCAGATCGCAAACGTTATCGGCTCCGCCGCCGGGCGTTTCAGCCCGGCCGCCTGCGCCCGCCGGATCAAGTCATCCAGCGTCAGGTCGCCAAGCTGCCCCTTGGCGGCCTCATCGATTTCGCCCCAGAGCCGATCCACCACCCTGGTCTGCAACTGCCCGGTTGGACCGTCCACCGCCGGCGGCTCGTCCGCGGTCGCCACGCTGACGATATCGGACAGGCGAATTTCCCGCCGCGTCCGCCCAAGCCGGTAGCCGCCGCGCGGGCCGCGCACGCTTTCCAGCAATCCGGCGCGCGACAGCGCCTGCAACAGCGGCTCCATTCCCCGCCGCGCCAGCCCGAGCCGATCGGCCAGATCGCCGGCGTTGACGGTGTCACTCCGCCCGCCGTGAAATGCCACATCCAGCATCACGGTCACGGCGGTCATCGCCCGGTCTCTGCGGATCAGCATGCGCGCCTCGGCTCCCTTGAATGCCAGGACTAAACCACGATTCTCGGCTGTGATAAACGTATCTTCGTCATCAGCCCTTCGCGAGTCGCCATGCCCGATCCCATCGCCCCGCCGCTTTCCCGCGGCCGTATTTACAACAGCGTGCTCGACACGATCGGCGCCACCCCCTTGGTGCGGCTGCCCCGCTTTCAGGCCGAAGACCGGCTGCTGGCAACGATCGTGCTGAAGCTCGAATTTTTTAACCCGCTCGGCTCGGTCAAAGATCGCATCGGGTTAGCCATGATCGATGCGGCGGAGGAAGCCGGCATTATCGCCCCCAGCCGCACCGTGCTGGTAGAGCCAACCTCCGGCAACACCGGCATCGCGCTCGGCTTCGTCGCCGCCGCCCGCGGCTATCGCCTGATCGTCTGCATGCCCGAAGGCGCCTCGGTCGAACGCCGCAAGATGCTGCGCCTGATGGGCGCGGAAGTGCAGTCCACCCCCGCCCGCCAGGGCATGGCCGGCGCAATCGCCCGGGCGGAGACGATCGTTGCCGCCACCGCAGGCGCCTGGATGCCGCGCCAGTTCGACAATCCCGCCAACCCCGCCATCCACGCGCGCACCACCGCCGCGGAAATCTGGGCCGATACCGACGGCGCGGTCGATATCGTGGTCGGTGGCGCCGGCACCGGCGGCACCCTCACCGGCATCGGCCGCGCCCTCAAGCCGCGCAAACCCGGCCTGCAAATCCATCTGGTCGAGCCGGCCGAAAGCGCCATCCTGTCCGGCGACGAGCCCGGCCCGCACGGCGTCCAGGGCATCGGCCCCGGCTTTCAGCCCGGCGTGCTCGATCTCTCGGTGATCGACGCCATCGCCCGGGTGAGCGAGCGCGAAGCTATCGCCACCGCCCGCCGCTGCGCCCGGCTGGAAGGGCTGCCGATCGGCATTTCCTCGGGTGCGGCCTTGTTCGCCGCCCTTGCTTTGGCACGAGACCCCGCACACGCCGACAAACTCATCGTCGCCATCGCGCCCTCCTTCGCCGAACGCTATATGTCCACCGCCTTGTTCGCGGGGATGTGAAATGGATCGAAGACGCTATCTGGTCGCCTATACCGACATAAAAATCGACGTCATCGCTGACGGGCAGGGGGCGCCCTTGGTACTGTTGCCCTCTTCCTCCCGCGATTCGGAGGATTTTGACGATGTTGCCGAACGCCTCGCCGCCGCCGGCTTTCTCGTCCTCCGCCCGCAACCGCGCGGCATGCTGGGCAGTGTCGGCCCGATCGTCGGCATCACCCAGCATGATCTGGCGCGCGATGTGGCCGAAGTCATCCGCCACGCCAATGCCGGCCCGGCAATCGTCGTCGGCCACGCCTATGGCCAGTGGGTCGGCCGCACGGTGGCCGCCGATTTCCCCGCCTTGGTGCGCGGCGTCGTGTTGGCCGCAGCCTCCGCCCGCAGTTCGGCGCCGGAACTGGCCGCCGCCCTGCTGCGCGGCGCCAACCCGGCACTGCCAACCGCCGAGCGGCTGGCCGCGCTGCAATTCGCCTTCTTCGCCCCCGGCCACGATCCCCGCCCCTGGCTCGCTGGCTGGCACCCGGCCGTGACGCCCATGCAGCGCGCCGCCACTGCCGCCACCCCGCGCGCGCAATGGTGGACCGCCGGCCGCGCCCCGGTGCTGGACATCCAGGCCGCGCTTGACCCCTGGCGCCCGCCCGGCACCGAAAATGATTTCCGCGACGATCTCGGCGCCGGCCGGGTCAGTGTCATTGTCATCCCCGACGCCAGCCACGCGCTGTTCCCCGAACAGCCCGCCGCCCTGGTCGATGCGATCCTGGCCTGGACCGGCTCTACGCACCGGTTTCTTGCGCCCAACCAACGCCGCCGCTATACCGCGCCCTTCGTTCGGCCGGTCGGTATCGGCGGAACCAGCACAAGGACACTCACATGAAGCCCGGCATCCACCCGCAATACCACGAAATCACCGTCATCATGACCGACGGAACCGAGTTCAAAACCCGCTCCTGCGCCGGCAAGCAGGGCGACGTCCACCGCCTGGACATCGACCCGAAATCCCACCCGGCCTGGACCGGCGTGCAGCGCATCATGGACACCGGCGGCCAGGTCGCCAAGTTCAACAAGAAGTTCGGTGGGCTGGGCGTCAAGAAAGCCTGAGTATTCGCCGAGATCAGTGGCCATCAGGTGGAGAATGCGCGCCAAACCGGTCTATCGCCAGAAACCGAACGCCATCCAGGCCCTGTTCGGCCGCCGCCAGGCGGTGATCGGGGTGATCCATTCCCGCCCGCTGCCAGGCGCGCCGGATTACGATGGTGAAACCCTGGACGCCATCATCGGCTTCGCGCTGGCGGAAGCGGCGCGCTACCGGGCCGGCGGCGTGGATGGGCTGATCGTTGAGAACCACGGCGATATTCCGTTCGCCAAACCAGACGAAATTGGCCCGGAAACGGTCGCCGCGATGGCGGTCATGACCCAGGAAGTGCGCAAGGCCAGCGGGCTGCCAACCGGGGTGAACGTGCTGGCCAACGGCGCGATCGCCGGCTTCGCGGTCGCCAAAGCGGCAGGGGCGGCCTTCATCCGGGTGAACCAATGGGCCAACGCCTACGTCGCCAATGAAGGCGTGCTGGACGGCAAAGCGGGGGCGGCAATGCGCTACCGCGCCATGCTGCGGGCGCGCGATATCCGGGTGTTCGCCGATGTCCACGTCAAGCACGGCGCGCACGCCATCACGTCGGATCGCGCGATCGCCGAACTGGCCCGCGACGTGGAGTTCTTCGATGCCGACGCGGCAATCGCCACCGGCCAACGCACCGGCGACGCCGCAACCATGCACGAACTGCGCGAAATCGCCGGCGGCTGTGCGCTGCCGGTGGTGGTCGGCAGCGGCGCCACCCCGGATAATGTTGGCGAAATCCTGACCATCGCCGATGCCGTGATCGTCGCCAGCTACCTGAAACGCGATGGCGTCTGGTGGAACGAAGTCGATCCGGTGCGCCTGGCCGAATTCATGCGGGCGGT
>JAYTQP010000574.1:0-2475 GCA_043746675.1 Rhodospirillales bacterium
GTGGTTTGCAGCCAGCGTGCCATGGCGATGTTGTCGGAATAGATCCGCCATTCATCGTCGGTCAGTTCGCTTTTCAGGTACAGCACATGCCCCGGCCCGGCCGGCGAGAAGATGATCCGCCAGAAGCTGGCATTGGTGGTGGGCGCATCGGCATCGTTGGCGGAAAGCCGGATGAACGGATTTTCACCAGTTAGTACGACGCGGTTTGGATCGGCGGCCATGATGCTTCTCTCCCGGTTTGCAGGCTCGGCGCAGCCTGCGTCGAACCGGCCGCCGGCACAAGCGCGCCTGGTGTTAAACCCGCTCGCTGAGGGCGATGGCGATTTTACAGCCGGTTTTTATCGCGGCGCGCAACATTTGATAACCCGGCGTAAGTTCGGCTTCGTTGGCCAGGCCGATGTCGCGATGTTCCAGTTCCTCGGCGCGGAAATTCTCGATGGTGGCGGCAAGCGCTGGTTCGCTGTCGCCGAGGGCGGCGACCTGGGCCTGGTAATGTTCGTCGATCGCCTCCTCCACCGCCACCGTGCAGGCCATGGCGGCGCGGGGGCCCATGCGCGCGGTCGCGGCCCCCAGCACGAAGCCGGCAACATGCCAGAACGGCAGCAGCAGGGTCGGCCGTACCCGGCGGCGGGCGATCAGGGCGGTGAACGTGTCCAGATGCACTTGTTCCTGCGCCTGCATGTGGCGCAGCGTGTCACCATGTTCGCTGTTCCCCAGCACCGATATCTGGCCCTGGTAAATGCGTTTGGCGCCGTATTCGCCGGCATGATCGACGCGGATCATCCGGGCGAGGCGGGCGCGCGCGGTGGGGTCGCCGGGCAGCGGGTCGCTCACTTATTGCCTCCACGAGTGGTCCAAAGGAATTCGCCCATCCAGCCGGCCAGCAGCAACGATGCCAGCAGGTTCATCATCGCCATCGAAACCGGCAGGCCGGGCACAAGGTAGGTTGGCGCGTCGCATGGCTTGGACGGCCGGTCCGGCATCCGCGCCAGCCGTTCGGACACGCTGCCGCCACCGAAACTCGGCGCCGCGCATTCCGGCAGCGGGCTTGGCCACCAGCCGGCCTCGACGCCGACATGGGTGCCGCCGGCACCGATTCCGGCGAGGAAGCTCAGCAGCACCAGCAGCATCGCGCCGCGCGCCAATGGTTGCGGCAGCAGCACCCCTATCAGCCCGAAGCCGATCGCCAGCCGCCAGGGCCAACGTTCCACCAGACAGAGCGCGCAGGGCACCAGCCCGCCCCAGCGTTCGGACGCCACGGCAGTGCCCAGGATCAGCAGCGACAGCATGGCCGCGGTTAGCAGCACCAGCCGCAGGCGAGGGATCATCATCACTTGGATATCGCGCGCCCGATCCACCCCGGCAAGGGCCATTAACCAGTTATTGGTAACTCCGCCCTAGCGTTAGTCTCGGAATTTCCAAAAGGGGGCCGTCCATGCTCACGCTCTGGGGTCGCGCAACATCCACCAACACGATGAAGATCCTGTGGGCATTGGACGAGCTTGGCCTGCCCCATCGACGGGTTGAGGCCGGTGGCCCGTTCGGCGACACCGATGATGCGGCATTCCGCGCCATGAGCCCGCTTGGCCAGGTGCCATGCCTGCAAGACGGCGACTTCAGTCTGTTCGAAAGCAACGCCATCCTGCGCTACCTCGCCAACAGCAACCCGGCGGGCGCGGCGCGGCTCTACCCTGCGGAGCCGAAAGCCCGCGCCATCGTCGATGCCTGGTTGGATTTGCAGCAATCCGCCATGGCCGGCCCCGCGGCGACCGTGCTGCGCGGCGTGGCCGGGGTCTGGCCCGGCGCGCGCGAAACTCCGGAAATCCAGATTGCCGCCGCGCATTGGGCAACGGTCTGGCGCAGCATCGAGCAGCGTCTGGCCCGTCACCGCTTCCTCGCCGGAGACAGCCTGACGATCGCCGACATCGCCTTCGGGCCATCGCTGCATCACTGGTTCGCGCTCGATCTGCCGGAACGACCGGACCTGCCGCAATTGCGCGCCTGGTATAGCCGTCTGCTGGCCCGGCCGTTCTATCGCGGCCATATCGCCGAACCGATGACGCGCCGGCCGGCGCCGCCCGCACCCGGCGCGCGCGACTGGTTCCGCTACGACCCAAACCGGTCGTTCCGCCAGGCCGCCGCCATCGCCGCGCCCGTCGCGACCCGAGAGCAGGTGATGTCCCCCGATCGTCATGCGCGCGCCTTCGCGCCTTAGTGTCCGTTCGAGAAGGCTGCCGGCGGAGGGCCGGCGCGGGATTTTTGTGGCTGGGAAGGAGCCGACGCTCCCAGGCGCAAAAAGCACCGCCGGGCCGACCCGGCAGACTTCTCGAACGGACACTCAGGTATGACCCCGCTGATAGCGGTATCCTCTGTCGCAACAGTCGGCGGTGTGCGACCGCCAACATCGCACGGTCGCGCAGCGCACAACCCATGCTGATTGAGGAGCACCACGACCATGACCACGCGGCAACATCG
>JAYTQP010000575.1:0-3236 GCA_043746675.1 Rhodospirillales bacterium
CGGGATGACCGACAAGCTGGTCATCGGGATGACCGATGCTGCGACGATCGGGTTCGTCGGCATCGGCAATATGGGCTGGCCGATGGCGGCCTGCCTCGCCAAGGCTGGCTATCGCCTGCAGGTGGCCGACGTGCGCCGGGCGACGGCGGATAATTTCGTCCAGCAGGTTGGCGGGCGGGTGGCGGATAGTCTGGCCTCGCTAGCGGCCGACGCCGACGTGGTGATCACCATGCTGCCAACCAGCGGCCATGTGAGCAGCGTGATGGCTGAAAACATCGACAATCTGCTGGCCGGCCTGCGGCCCGGCTCTGTTGTGATCGACATGACATCCGGGCAGCCGGCGATCACCCGCATTCTGGCGGCGCAGGTGGCGGCGGCGGGCTCGGTGCTGATCGACGCGCCGGTGTCCGGCGGGGTTGCGCGCGCCAGAACCGGGGAACTTGCCATCATGGTCGGCGGCGATGCCGATGTGCTGGCGCGGGTGCGACCAATTCTGGCGGCGATGGGCAGTTCGATCCTGCCCTGCGGCGCGGTGGGCGCCGGGCAGGCGATGAAGGCGCTGAACAATCTTTCGTCCGGCGGCGGGTTTCTGATCGCGGTGGAGGCGCTGCTGATCGGCATGCGCGCCGGGCTGGACCCGAACGTGATGGTTGATGTGCTCAATGCCTCCACGGGAATGAACAACGCGACCCAGAAGAAATTGCGCCAGTTCGTGCTGTCGCGCAGTTTCGACAGCGGCTTCAGTTTGGATCTGATGGTGAAGGATTTGTCGATCGCGCTGGAAATCGGACGGGACGGGGCGACGCCAACGCCGTTCGCATCTCTGTGCCGCGAGCTTTGGGCGGCCGCGGCGGCATCCCTCGGGCCGGGGCAGGACCATACAGCGATCGCCAAATTCAGTGAAAACCTGGTCGGCACCCAGTTGCGCGCCGCGAACGACGCCTGATGCGGCGGCTGCTTCTGGCGTTCGGGCTGTTGCTGGTGTGGGCGCCGCAGATGGCGTTGGCGCGAGTGTTTTATGTTGGGCCGCTGCATGAATTTAAGCAGCCCAGCGCGGTCGCGCGGCTGGTCGCGGCGGGCGACGAGGTTCAGATCGAGCCGGGCGAATATTACGACTGCGCATTGTGGCCGGTCGATCGGCTGACCATCGTCGGGCGCGGCAGCGGCGCGGTGATGACCGACCGGCAGTGCAACGGCAAGGCGTCGTTCATCATCAACGGCGACGATGTCGTACTGCGGAACCTTACCTTTACCCGCATCCGGGTGCCGGATCGCAACGGCGCCGGCATCCGCCACCAGGGCGGCGATCTGACGGTGGAAAACTGCCGCTTTATCAACAACGAGGCCGGCATCATCAGCAGCGGCGCGCCGGACGCCCGGATCGTGATCCGCGACAGCATGTTCGAACAGAACGGCGCCTGCGTGGATGGGCGCTGCACCGCCAGCCTGATCGTGCCGGATGTAACCGTTCTGCGGCTGGAGCGGACCCGCTTTGTGGCGCCGCGCGGCGGCAGCCTGCTGCGCTCGAACGCCCGGCGCAGCGTGCTGATCGATAATTATTTCGACGATGGCCCGGACGGCGCGGCATTGCCGATGGTGATCGTGACAGGCGATTTGCAGGCCGACGGCAACCGCTTCGTGCGCCGCCAGGCCGGCGCGGGCATGCCGGCGATCTTGGAGCATAGTTTATGGCGAACGCCGATGGTCGCGCTAGAGCGTAATTCCCTGGTGGCCGATGCGCCGACGCTGCTACTGCTGAACATGTCGTCGGCCGATCCGGTAATGGCGGATAATGCGGTGCCGGCCGGCGGGCTGGCGGTGAGCAACGAAGGGCTGCTGGTGGCGCGGGCGCGCGACGCTGCCCGGCGCGGGGTGCGCTTGGGCGCGCATCTGGTCGGGCCGCTGGCGCGCGGGGTGCAACGGCTGGAAGGCAGGATGCTGCCGCCGTGATCCCGCCGGCGCCAAATTTGCGACTGGTGATCCTGTGGATGAGCGGAACTTTGGTGTCGTTCTGCGCGCTGGCGGTTTCGATCCGGGTGCTGTCCTCGGCGCTGTCGGTGTTCGAGGTGTTAACGCTCCGCAGTCTCGGCGGGGTGGTGATGCTGGGACTGTGGGGCCTGTCGCGCGGCGGCATCGGCTGGCCGCGCCCGTTGCACCTGCATTTGCTGCGCAACGTGGTGCATTGTGCGGCGCAGATGTGCTGGGCTTACGGCGTGGTGGTGCTGCCGCTGGCCACCGTGTTCGCGCTCGAATTCACCACCCCGGCCTGGACTTTGCTGCTGGCGGTGGCGTTTCTGGGAGAACGGTTGACCGCCGGGCGGGTCGGCGCGGTGGTGCTCGGCTTCATCGGGGTGCTGGTGATTCTGCGGCCGGGGGTGGCGAGCTTCGACCCCAATGCGCTGTTCGTGCTGGCGGCTGCGGTTATGTTCGGCGTGCAACTCACCACCACCAAATTCCTGACCGGCAGCAATTCCGTGCTGACCATCCTGTTCTGGATGAATGTGATGCAGTTGCCGATGAACTACGCCGCGCATGTTTTCGCCAGCGGCCATCTGGCGATCTGGGGCGGGCTGAGCGTGACGTTGTTGCCGGCCGCCGCCGTTCTGCTGGTGTGCGGCCTGTCCGCCCATGTGTGCCTGACCTCGGCCTTCCGTTACGGCGATGCGACCCAGGTGGTGCCGCTGGATTTCCTGCGCGTGCCGCTGATCAGCGTGGTCGGCGCGGTGGCGTTTGGGGAACGGTTCGACTGGCCGGTGCTGCTGGGGGCGGCGATTACCGCTTCGGGGATTGTTTGGAGTTTGCGGGAGCGGCGGGTGCTTGGCGTGGTTGTGTCGCGCCCGAAAAAGTTGATAGGATGAAATGCACATAATTTTTGAGAGTCTGGTATCAACCGTCGCCACGATAGCTCGATTAATACGGCAGCAGTTTGTCTCAGGCGCTAGCAGACCTTAAATGCACCCAGCGTGAGCAATCAGGAGGTTTATAAATGCGACCCACTCATTTTATCGCCGTGGCGCTGATCGCGGCACTCACGCCCACGTTGTCGATCGCCGATTGTGTATCGGCGCCGCCGGGGCACGGCATTCTTACCACCACGCAGTTGACCAATTTGATGGTTGGCTCCACCGCCTGCGTCGCCAAGGTTGGCGGTGGCTGGGAAAATCAGGAGCAGCATTCGGCCGGGGTGGTCACCGACTATAAGAAAGGCCCGACCGACCCGATCGACCCCACAACGG
>JAYTQP010000576.1:0-2120 GCA_043746675.1 Rhodospirillales bacterium
GGGATTCCCAGCGTGATCGAGGCGGCGCTGCTGCCGTCCTTGGTCGGCTGGGGCCGCACGCGGGAAATGCTGCTGCTGGGCGAGACTTTTTCGGCCCGCGAGGCGATGGCGTATCATCTGATCGAGCGCATTGTGCCGGATGCGGGGCTGGATGCGGCGGTGGAAGACTGGCTTGGCAAGCTGCTTAGCTCGGCGCCAAAGGCGGTTCGGCTGCAGAAGGCGCTGATGCGGCGGTGGGAAAAACTTCCGCTGGCAGAAGCCGTGCAGGCTGGCATCGACTGCTTTGCCACCGCCTTCGACAGCGCGGAGCCGAAGCAGGCGCTCGGCCATTTCCTGGCGCAGGCGGCCGCCCGCAAGGCGAAAAAACATGGTGTTTGATCCGAAAGCGCACCGGCTGGCGGCGTCGCGCTGGTTTGAGGATTTCAGCCTCGGCGAACGTTTCCTGCTGCCCAGCCGGACGATGACGGAGGCGATCTTCCTCGCCTTCCAGGCCGCCAGCGGCGACAATCATCCGGTGCATTACGATGTCGAGTATTGCCGCGCCCGCGGCATGCCGCACATGCTGGCGCACGGCTATCAAATTCTGATCCAGACCGCCGCCGGGGCCGGCATGTTTCCCTTCATGGTGGAAGACAGTCTGGTTGGGTTTCTCGACCAGTCCAGCCGCTTCCGCCACCCGGTGTTCGTTGGCGACACGCTGTATGCCGCGCTGGAAGTGGCCGAAATCGCGCCGAACCGCAGCACCGGGGTGATCGGGCTGGCGAGCACGGTGCATAACCAGAAGGGCGATCTGGTGATGGACGGCAGCCAACGCTACCTGATCCGCAAGCGGCGATGAACGCGATCGCGCCGGATACCAGTGGGCTGAATTTCTATCGCGCCGATCCGTCGATCGCCGACCTCCTGCGCCTGTATCTCCCCGCCGATTTGTTTGCCCATATCGATCCGCATTTGGAAAAACTCGGCGAAATGGCTGGTGGGCGGCTGGATGAATGCGGCCGGCTGGCGGACCGGCATCCGCCGGTGCTGCATCAGCGCGACCGGTTCGGCCGCGACGTGCAGCATATTGAATATCATCCGGCCTACCGGGAACTGGAGCAGGCCGCCTTTGGGACGTTCGGCATCCATGCGATGTCGCATCGCAGCGGCATTCTGGGTTGGCCGGGCAGGTATCCGGCGGTCGCCAAGCACGCGTTCACCTATTTGTTCAATCAGGCCGAGTTCGGGCTGGGCTGCCCGATCAACGTGACCGACGGCGCGGCGATGCTGCTATCCCGCTTTGGCGATGAGGCGCTGAAAGCGAAATATCTGGACGGCCTGACCCAAACTGATATGGCGAAGCTCACCCAGGGCGCCCAGTTCATGACCGAGAAAGAAGGCGGCTCGGATGTTGGCCGGCTGACCACGCGGGCAGTGCCAGAGGGCGATCATTTCCGGCTCTACGGCGAAAAATGGTTCTGCTCCAACGCCGATGCCGCAGTGGTGACCTTGCTGGCGCGGCCGGAGGGGGCCGGGCCGGGGACGCGCGGGGTTGGGCTGTTTCTGATGCCGCGCCTGCTCGATGACGGCAGCCCGAACCATTACCGGATCGTGCGGTTGAAGGAAAAACTCGGCACGCGGTCGATGGCGTCTGGCGAGATAAAATTCGACGGCGCCATCGCCTACGCTATCGGCCGGCTCGATCGGGGCTTTGTGCAGATGGCCGAAATGGTCAACTGGTCGCGCCTGTCCAACGGGGTGAAATCCACCGCCCTGATGCGGCGCGCGCTGCATGACGCGCTTGCCGTCGCCAATGGGCGGGTGGTGTTCGGCAAGCGCATCATCGATCTGCCGCTGGCGCGGCGGCAGCTTTTGAAAATCATGCTGCCGATGGAGCAGGCGCTGTCGCTCTGCTTTGCCACCGCCGCCGCGCTCGATCGCGCCGAGGCGGGCAGCCAGGACGCCGCCACCTTGTTGCGCGTGCTGACCCCGGTGCTGAAATTCCGCGCGACGCGGGACACGCGAAAAGTGTGCGGGGACGCCTTGGAGTTTCGCGGCGGCATTGGCTACGTGGAAGAATTCGTCAATGCACGGCTGCTGCGGGACGCCCATCTCGGCTCGATCTGGGAAGGCACCGGCAA
>JAYTQP010000577.1:0-3403 GCA_043746675.1 Rhodospirillales bacterium
AAGCGCCGGAAATTGTCGAAGCGGCGGCGGTGGTTGCTGAAATGCCGATTGTCGAAGCGCCCGTGGTAGAAGCGCGCGCTGAAACCCGGCCGCCGCGCCGCGAACCGCGTCGTGAGGCGGCCCGCCGCGATGAACCGCGTCGGGATGAACCGCGTCGTGACGAACCTCGCCGGGATGAACCGCGTCGCGACGATCAGCGCCGCGAACGTTATCGCCGCGACGACGATCTCGGCCCGGCCGTGCTGGGTTTCGGCGCCGACACGCCGGCTTTCATGCTGGTCGCCGCCCGCCGGCAGCCAGCCGCACCCGTCGCCGATGACCGTACGGGTGAAGACCGGGAGATCGAGGCATGAACGACGCCACCACACCATCGACGCGCGGAAAACTTGGGCCGTTCAACTGGGAAGATCCGTTCTTCCTCGACGACCAGCTCACCGAGGACGAGCGCGCCATCCGCGAGGCGGCGCATCAATATTGCCAGGAAAAATTGCAGCCGCGCGTGCTGGCTGGCTTCCGCCACGAGCATTTCGACCGCGAAATCATGAACGAGTTCGGCGAGATGGGGTTTCTGGGCGCCACGCTCAGCACCCATGGCTGCGCCGATGTCGGCTATGTCGCCTACGGGCTGATTTCGCGCGAGGTCGAACGGGTCGATAGCGGCTATCGCAGCGCGTTTTCGGTGCAGTCCTCGCTGGTCATGTATCCGATTTACGCCTTTGGCTCGGAAGACCAGAAGGACCGTTTCCTGCCGAAACTGCGCAGCGGCGAATTCGTCGGCTGTTTCGGGCTGACCGAGCCGGATGGCGGCTCCGATCCCAGCAGCATGCGCAGCACGGCAAAAAAAGTGGATGGCGGGTTTCTGCTGAACGGCAACAAAACCTGGATCAGCAACGCCCCGATCGCCGATGTGCTGCTGATCTGGGCCAAGGACGATGCCGGTGAAATCCGTGGCTTCATCGTCGAGCGCGGCATGAAGGGACTGTCCACCCCGAAAATCGACGGCAAGTTCAGCCTGCGCGCCTCGATCACCGGCATGATCTTGCTGGACGACGTGTTTGTGCCGGAAGCCAATATGCTGCCAAAAGTGAAGGGGCTGCGCGGGCCGTTTTCCTGCCTCAACAACGCGCGCTACGGGATTTCCTGGGGCGCGCTGGGGGCGGCCGAATTCTGCTGGATGGCAGCGCGCAACTATACCTTGGATCGCAAAGTGTTCGGCCGGCCGCTGGCGGCGAACCAACTGGTGCAGAAAAAACTGGCGGACATGCAGACCGAAATCGCGCTGGGCCTGCAAGGCGTGCTGCGGCTCGGCCGGCTGATGGATGACGGCCGGGCGGCGCCGGAAATGATCAGTTTGTGTAAGCGCAATTCCTGCGGCAAGGCGCTCGCCATCGCCCGCGAAGCGCGGGACATGCACGGCGGCAACGGCATCGTCGATGAGTACCACGTGATCCGCCACATGATGAATTTGGAAACCGTCAACACCTACGAAGGCACCCACGACGTGCACGCGCTGATCCTGGGGCGCGCGATTACCGGTATCGCCGCGTTCGGCAATTGACCGATCTGCGCATCGTCCGGGTTGGCGTGGATGGCGACGGCGTCGCTGCCTTGCCCGACGGCAAGCCGGTGTATGTGCCCTTCACTTTGCCGGGCGAACTGGTTGCGGTGACGCTGGAAGCCAAACGCGGGCTGGGCTTCGGCGGCGAGGGCGTGGTGCTGGAAGCCAGCCCGCAGCGCGTCACCCCGCCGTGCCCGCATTTCGGCCCCTGCGGCGGCTGCGCGTTGCAGCATTGGAACGACGAACAATACGCGGCCTGGAAAGCCGGCCAGGTCGGCGATGCGCTGCGCCGGGCGGGCTTTGCCGATGCGGCGCCGCTGGCGATCGTGCGCACTGCGCCGGGCACCCGGCGGCGGGTGGAACTGGCGGCGCAGCGGATGCCGAGCGGGGTGGCGCTTGGGCTGCATGGCCGCAATGGCCGCGATGTGGTGGACCTCGCCGACTGCCTGGTGCTGCACCCCACGCTCGTTGGGTTGGTGGCTGGATTGCGCGACCTGCTGCGCAGCATCGATGGGCTACGCAAGGAAGGCTCCGTCCTCGTCAACCTGCTCACCTCGGGGCCGGATATTTTGCTCCGGCTGGATGGGCCGCTGACGATGCCGGACCGGATCAAGATCGCCGCGTTCGCGGAACGCTGGGGGGCGCCGCGGATTTGCGCCAGCCGGGGGGCCAGCGCGCCGGAAATCGCGTGCCAGTCGCGGCCGCCGCGGACGTTGCTGTCCGGGGTGGAAGTAACGCCGCCGTCGGGGGCGTTTTTGCAGGCCTCCGCCAGCGGGGAAGCGGCGATCATTGCCGCCATGCTGACGGGGTTGCCAAAAAAATTCTCCCGCAAGGCGCGCATCGCCGAACTTTATGCCGGCAGCGGCAGCCTCACCTTTGCGCTGGCGGCGGTGGCACGGGTGGATGCGTTTGAGGGCGAACTGGCGGCATCGAGCGCGCTGCGCCAGGCCGCCAACCAATCCGGCCTGTCCGGGCGGATCGCCGTGATGCAGCGCGATCTGACCCGCCAGCCGCTCAGCGCCAAGGAATTTTCGCCGTATATCGCCGTGGTGCTGGACCCGCCACATGGCGGGGCGGTGGTGCAGATCGAACAAATCGCCGCCGCCGGGGTGAAGCGGGTGGTGTATGTCAGTTGCAATCCGTCCACCCTGGGGCGCGACGCAGCGGTGCTGCGGCTGGCCGGCTATAAGTTGCTGAGCACGACGCCGATTGATCAGTTCTTGTGGTCGGCGCGGATTGAAAGTGTTTCGGTGTTTGCCAAGGGTTAAACCGGCCGAACCAGCCAGCGGCGCAGCGCGACCAACGACCAGATGGCCTCTACCAGCCCGAACGGCCAAGCGCCTTGCAGAAAACCATAGGCCGAGCCAAGCCCGCAGGAACCAGCAAAAGCGAGCACAAACCAGTGGCTACGCTGCTCCAGCGCATAGCACACCAGCATCATCGAAACCGCAAACAGGCCGAAAATGGTGAGCGCATCCATGGCGGAGATTTGTCCGATCGTCATTGCGAAGGCGGGTGCAGTAATCCGGCGCCCCGCTGCGTCGCCGATGCTGATATCTCCAGGCTCCTCCTGCTGCGGATTGGTACCCTGTTACCGTACCACCTCCCCGCCTACAGGTCATCCCAGGTATTGCGCGGTGCGTGTCCTGCAGGCGGAGAAAATTCGATTGATTCGAAGTGTAGCTATGCGCACATTATATCAACATATGGAGCGCGCAGAATGGTGATGCCCGCACCGATCGAAGCCAACGACAAGAATTGCCGCGCCGCGAATGTTACCCTGCCCGAGACGCTCTTAAAGGCGGCACGGATGTTGAAAATTAACCTGTCGCAAGCCTGCGAACG
>JAYTQP010000578.1:0-1662 GCA_043746675.1 Rhodospirillales bacterium
TTCGAGCGCAGCCATTCGCGGGTGCGGCGCAGTTCGTCGTCGGAGAAATCGTCGCCCTCCCAGCCCAGCCCCTGGGTGCCTTCGGCGGCCAGGGTGACCTCATACCGGCGTTTGGTGAGTTCGGTACCGTAATATTTGAACATCGCCGAGGCCGGCCCCGGCGGGGCACCGCGGTCGGCGGCTTCGGCGGCGCGTTGGCGGGTGAGTTGGAAGGCATGCGCGTCGATCGCGTAGGCGGCAACGCGGTCGCGCAGCACGGGATCGGCGATGCGGCCAGCGGCGGCGCCGGCATGTTCCTTGGCGATGTCTTCCAGCGGCTGTTCGGCGGCCGCGACGCGGCGACCGGCGATGCCTTTGCGTTCGTGTTCGAGCAGCGACTTGGCGATGGTCCAGCCTTTGTTGAGGCGTCCCAGAATATTGTCCTGCGGCACCTGAACGTTTTCCAGGAAGGTTTCGCAGAACGGGCTGGCGCCGTTGATCAGCCGGATCGGCTTCACCCGCACGCCGGGATTGTTCATGTCGATCAGCAGAAAGGAAATCCCCTCATGCTTCTTGGCGGCCGGATCGGTGCGCACCAGGCAGAAGATCCAGTCGGCGAAGTTTGCCCCCGAAGTCCAGATTTTATGCCCGTTGACGAGGAAATGTTCGCCCTGCAGCACCGCCCGGGTGGACAGGCTGGCGAGGTCCGAACCGGACCCAGGCTCACTGTAGCCCTGGCACCAGCGGCGGAAGCCGGAGGTGATTTTCGGCAGATGTTCGGCCTTCTGCTCGCCGGTACCGTATTGCAGCAGCACCGGGCCAAGCATGCTCAGCCCCATGCCCACCAGCGGCTTGCGGCAGCCGAGCGCCAGCATTTCGTCTTCCAGGATTTGCGCTTCGAGCTCGGACAGTTCGCCGCCGCCATATTCCTTCGGCCAGGTCGGCGCGGTCCAGCCTTTGGCGTGCATGCGATGCAGCCAGATTTTCTGGTCTTCGCTTTCGAAACTGCCCTTGGCACCGCCGCCATAGGCCTCGCCGTCGTCTCCCCGCATCGATGGCGGGCAGTTTTCGAGCAGCCAGGCACGGGTTTCGGCGCGGAAGGCTTCGGCGGTTGCCATGATTTATCTCCAGGACACATGGCCCAATTCAAGCACCGTCGTCGGGGCGAGCGCAATCGGTCCTGACCGACCCAACCCCGGCCTAGAAAAATCGCACCGAAACCGCCAGCCCGCCTTCAGAATTGGCTGCCCAGATCGCCGCGGTATCGGTTAACGCGGTGCCAGCCAAGGTTACCGGGCGATCAACGAACAGCGGGCTGACATTGCGAATGTCAAGCCCGGCCGGCGGGCGGCCATAGCGGCGAATGGCGGCTTCAACCAGCAGCAGCGCGGTCAGGCCGCCGTTCATCACCAGCGCGGGGTAACCCTCAGCGTCGCGCGCATAATCGGCATCGTAATGAATGCGATGGGTGTTGTAGGTGACGCTGGAATAGCGGAACAGCAGCGGCGTCGTCGGCGTGGTCGTTTCCGACCACGCCGCGTTGTCCGGCGCGGTCGGTGCGGGTGGGGCGAGGCCAGCGATGGCGGCCTCACGGTAGACGATGTCCTGCTCCTCGATCACCGCGTCCAGCCCGCCGACGCTGATGCTGTGGCGTACGGTAACGAACACCATCGCACCGCTGCG
>JAYTQP010000579.1:0-9704 GCA_043746675.1 Rhodospirillales bacterium
CGGGCATGCCCATTTCGGCGAGGTGATCGAAATAGTTGGCGCCCGCGCACATGATCTTGCCAGGGTAAAGCAGGGGCGCGAGACGGCTACCGGTTACGATATCGGCTGTCGCCAGTTGGCCGGCTGCCCGGTCCAACGCCGCGCGTGATCTATCCCAATCGGCGAACAACCCAGCGACGTCTCCGATGGCGAGACCGACGCGGGCCAAACTGGGCGCCAGCGCGTAAAGTTTTCCGCCCTGCTCGATGCAGCCGAGCGGCCCGTTGACCGATGTGATCGTGGCGAGGGACCAGGTGGACATGCTTTCCTCCTTGCACGACAGGCAGAATGATTTTATAAAATATTTCTGTCAATATGAAATCCACGGCGATGCTCGACTCTTTGGTGAACGACCCGACCACACTCACCGATCGCGCCTACATGGTGCTGCGTGATGAAATTCTGCACGGCGATCTCATGCCCGGCGAACGGTTGAGTGCAGCCGCCTTACAGGATCGTTTCGCCCTCGGGCTCACGCCGATCCGGGAGGCGCTGATGCGGCTGTCCAGCGAAGGCCTGGTGGAAGCTGAAACCCATCGCGGCTCCCGCGTCAGCCCGACCTCGACGGCCGCACTCGCCGATCTGATGGCGACCCGGCGGAAAATCGAACGGCTCTGCCTGCTGCGCGCTATGCGGCATGGCGATGCCGCCTGGGAAGCCGAAATCATCACCGCACTGCATCTGCTGACCCGGGCCAGGCTGCCGGGCTCTGACCAGGATCGCGCGGCGGCGGCAGCGTGGGAAGGGTTGCATCGCCGCTTTCACGCCGCCCTGGTGGCGGCCTGCGGGTCTGATTGGCTGCTGCGATTCTGGAACGTCTTGGCCGATCACTCCGCCCGCTACCGAAAAATCCGGCTGCTGCACCATCGCGAAGTTGCAGCCGAAGTGCGCGATATCGCCGCCGAACACGACGCCATCGCGCGCGCGGTGCTGGCGCGGGACAAGCGCGCGCCGGCGTTGATGGATGCCCATTTGCGCGCCACCGAACGATCGGTGGCGCGCTTCCTTACAGACGATGATACTGTGACCCGTGCGATGCCTGCGCGCGGCCGCCGGAAAGGAGAGGCATGACCGAGACCGATGATTTTGCCCGCTCGCATTTGCCAGCTCCGGCGTCGATGCCCGATCTGATCTTCACCTTGCCGGAATTGCAGTATCCGGTGCGGCTGAATTGTATCACCCGGTTGCTCGATCATTGGGTCAGCCAAGGTCGCGGCGACCAGCCCTGCCTGATCGGCGCGACCACCCAATGGAGTTACGCCGAAACCCAGGCAAAAGTGAACCGCATCGCCAATGTTCTGGTGCGGCACTGCGGTGTGCGGCCCGGCCAGCGGGTTTTGCTGCGGGCGCCGAACGGCCCAATGATGGCGGCCTGCATTCTCGCGGTTATCAAGGCCGGTGGCATTGCGGTGCCGACCATGCCGATGCTGCGCGCCCGCGAACTTACCTATCCGATGGAAAAGGCTAGGATTGCGCTGGCTTTGTGCGATATCCGGCTGCGTGACGAACTGGAAGCCACGCGGATGCTGTCTCCGGCACTGGGTCGGGTGCTGTATTTCGGCGATGCCGCGCCCGATGGGCTGGATGCGGCGATGGATGCGGCGTCGGATCGTTTCGATGCGATTGATACCGCGGCCGACGATGTCTGCCTGATCGGCTTTACCTCGGGCACGACAGGCGTGCCGAAGGGATCGATGCATTTTCATCGCGATCTACTGGCGGCGTGCGACGCCTATGCTGGTAATGTGCTGCGCCCGATTGCCAGCGACCGCTTCATCGGCTCACCGCCATTGGCTTTCACGTTTGGCCTGGGCGGGTTGCTGCTGTTTCCCCTGCATGTGGGGGCCGCTGCCATTTTGTTGGAACGCGCCGGCCCGGATGAATTGCTGCATGCCATTCCGCACTTTGGCGCAACCGTTTGCATCTCCGCGCCGACCGCCTACCGCGTCATGCTTGGCAAATGCGCGCAGCACGATTTGTCCAGCCTGCGCAAGTGCGTGTCCGCCGGCGAAACGCTGCCGCGCGCAACGTTTGAGGCCTGGCAAGCCGCGACGGGCCTGCGCATGCTGGACGGCATCGGCTCCACCGAGATGTTCCATATCTTCATCGCTTCAGGCGAGGAGGATGCCCGCGCCGGCGCGACCGGCAAGCCGGTGCCGGGCTACGAGGCAAAAATTGTCGATGGTGACGGCTTGCCGGCGCCGGACGGCACACCAGGGCGGCTGGCGGTGCGTGGTCCGACCGGGTGTAAGTACCTGGATGATCCAAGGCAGGCAAACTATGTGCAGAACGGCTGGAACCTGACCGGTGACACCTATATCCGTGACGCCGACGGGTATTTCAGGTTTCAGGCGCGGTCGGACGACATGATCGTTTCCGCCGGCTACAACATCGCCGGACCGGAGGTCGAGGCGGCGTTGCTGCTGCATCCCGCCGTTGCCGAATGTGCCGTTGTGGCCTGGCCGGACGCCGATCGTGGGATGCTGGTCAAGGCGTTCATCGTTCTTGCCGGAAACCATGAAGGAAGCGCCGCCCTGACTACCGAATTGCAGAATTTCGTGAAAGCGACGATTGCACCTTACAAATATCCGCGTGCGGTCGAGTACGTGGCGGACTTGCCGAAAACCGCAACCGGAAAATTGCAACGATTTCGGCTGCGGGATGGATAGTCGTCGGGCTATTCCGCCGTGCGCTGCAATTCCGGATTATGCGTTTTCGGCTTGGTTCGCAGTTTAAGGTCGGTCATTTCGGCTTGGGTTTGCGCGGTGGTACGATAAAGCTGATCGACGCCCGGCGCATATTGCCGCACCTTGGTCGGCGGTGCCACGCCATAGTGCGCGGCAGCGTGCAGGGTAAAATACGGATCAGCCAGATGTGGCCGCCCCAGTGCCACAAGATCGGCTCGACCGGCGGCCAGAATCGTATTCACCTGATCAGCGTTGACGATATTGCCGACGCACATCGTGGCGATGCCGGCATCGTTGCGGATCTGGTCGCTGAAAGGGGTCTGGAACATACGGCCATAAATTGGCTCCGAGTACGAAACGGTTTGCCCGGTCGAGACATCGATCAGATCGCAGCCGGCGCGGTTGAAGGCGCGGGCGATTTCCACGCTATCGTCTCCGGTGATGCCGCCGTCGACCCAGTCGGTCGCCGAGACGCGCACCGACATTGGGCGATCCGCCGGCCACACCGCGCGCATGGCAGCAAAAACCTCCAACGGAAACCGCAGGCGATTTTCCAGGCTGCCGCCATATTCGTCCGTCCGCTGGTTGGTCAGCGGGGAGATGAAGCTGCCGATTAGATAGCCATGGGCGCAATGCAGTTCCAGCATGTCGAAGCCTGCTGCCACGCCGCGCTTGGTCGCGTGGACGAATTCGTCGCGGATGGCATCGATGTCGGCGCGCGTCATTTCGCGCGGTGTTTGGCTTTCGGGGTAGTAGGGCAGGGCGGAGGGCGCCATGATCGGCCAGCCGCCGGCGTCCAGCGGGCGGTCGATACCGTCCCACATCAGCTTGGTCGCGCCCTTGCGGCCGGAATGGCCGAGTTGCAGGCAGAACTTGGTGCTGCTGTTGGCATGCACAAAATCCACGATGCGCGCCCAGGCGCTCTGCTGGCCGTCGGTGTAGAGGCCCGCACATCCCGGCGTGATCCGTCCGTCAGCGGAAATTACGGTCATTTCGGTGAATATCAAGCCGGCGCCGCCCATGGCGCGCGATGCGTAATGCACCAGATGCCAGTCGCTCGGCAGGCCATCGACCGCCGAATACATGCACATCGGCGATACCACGACGCGGTTGGCCACCCGCATCTGGCGCAGCGCGAAGGGCTGGAACATCGGCGGCACCGCGGCCGCGGGTAGGCCTGCGGCGCGCACCTGATCGGCGAACATCGCGTCTACTTCGGCAACAAAGTCTGGGGCGCGCAGCTTCAGATTGTCGTAGGTGATGGATTTCGATCGCGTCATCAGCCCGAAGGCAAACTGCTTCGGTGTCATCTGCCAGAATCGCGCCAGATGCTCGAACCAAACCAGCGATACATCGGCGGCATGCTGAATGCGCTCCACCCCTTCGCGCCGGTCACGCTCGAATGCACCCAGCGCCGCTGGCACATCGGAACTGGCGCGCACGCATTCGAACAGGGCGATCGCGTCTTCCATCGCCAGCTTGGTGCCTGATCCGATCGAAAAATGCGCGGTCGACTTGGCATCCCCCAGCAACACGATATTGGCGGGCGCACCTTCGCTTTTCAAAAACGTGGCGCGCGCGTTGCGGATCATCGGAAAGCGTCGCCATAGCGATCGATTGGTGATCAAAGCGTGGCCGTCCAAATCCTCGGCAAACAGGTCAGCCACGAATGCCGCCGACTGGGCTTCGTCCATCGCATCCAACCCGGCCCGCGCGAAGGTGTCGGCATCGGTTTCGCAAATCCAGGTGGAAGACCCGGGTTCATACTGATAGGCGTGGACGATGAATACGCCGAACGCGGTTTCACGAAAACTGAAAGTGAAGGCATCCAGCGGGCGGGTGCTGCCGAGCCACAAAAAACGGTTCGGACGCAGATCCACCTCGGTGCCGAAATGGTCGCGGTGGGTTTCGCGGACGAAGGAATTGATGCCGTCGGCAGCGACGATAAGATCGAAGCCGGCAAACTGGGTTAAATCGGAAACATCGTGCTGAAAATGGATTTCCACCCCCAGTTCCTTTGCCCGGCGCTGCAGGATCAGCAGCAGGGTGCGCCGTGAACAGCCGCAGAAGCCGTTGCCGCCGACCCGATGGGTGGTACCTTTGAAGCGGATCTCGATGTCGTCCCAATAGGCAAAACTTTTTGTGATCGCCTGGTAGCTCGGCACATCGTAGCGTTCGAAAATATCCAAAGTGGCATCGGAAAACACCACCCCGAAGCCGAACACGTCATCCAGGCGGTTGCGTTCGTAGACAACGATGTCGGTTTCCGGTTGGGCCTTTTTCAGCAAAAGGGCAAAATACAGCCCCGCCGGTCCGCCACCCAGAATCGCTACGCGCATCATATCCTCCGTCGCCGATTTCGAGATATTTTAAGCTTGAAATATATGGTGCGCAATGGTGAAATACGGTGGCTCAGACGGAGGAATGCACGAATGGATCCAGCAGGACGGCACGCGCTGGTAACTGGCGGCGGCAGCGGAATTGGTGCGGCAATTGTGGCGGCGCTGCGCGATGCCGGTGCAATCGTGACCGTGCTTGGCCGGCGGCCGCAATCGGACCCGTTCTACCAGCAGGCGGATGTGACCGACGCTGCATCCGTGCGTGCGGCGATCAGCCTTGCGGAAGCCGCCCACGGCCCGATCGCCATCCTGGTCAACAACGCCGGCGCCGCTGAAACCGCGCCTTTCGCCCGCCTGGCGCGGGAAAGCTGGGACCGCATGCTCGCGGTGAACCTAACCGCGGTGTTCGAGGTGACCCAGGCCCTGCTGCCCGCGATGGTGGGGCGCGGCTGGGGGCGGGTGATCAACATCGCCTCCACCGCCGGGCTGACCGGCTATCCCTACGTCGCCGCCTACGTTGCCGCCAAGCACGGCGTGGTTGGGCTGACCCGCGCCTTGGCGTTGGAAGTGGCGAAATCCGCCATCACGGTGAACGCGCTGTGCCCGGGCTACACAGAAACCAAGTTGCTGACTGACAATTTCCCTACCATCATGCAAAAAACCGGCAAGTCGGAGGCTGAGGTGCGGCGCGACTTCACCAAAGGAAACCCGCAAGGACGCCTGGTGCAACCCGACGAAGTTGCGGCGTCGGTACTTTGGTTGTGCCGTCCCGGCAGTGCTGCGATCACCGGCCAGGCAATCGCCATCGCCGGCGGAGAAGTGCTGCATTGAACCTGTTTCTGGATATTGAAACCCGCGCCAGTGAAGCCGAAGGCCATAAGCAGGAACTGCGGCTTTGGCTGCGGCTGCTAACCTGCAGCACGATGATCGAGCGTGAAATTCGCCGTCGCCTGCGCGCCCGGTTCGAGATAACGTTGCCGCGCTTCGATCTGCTGGCGCAGCTAGAAAAGGCGCCGGATGGCATGACCCTGGGTGCGCTGTCGCAGCGCATGATGGTGTCCAACGGCAATGTTACCGGCCTGATTAAATTGCTGGTTGACCAAGGGTCTGTCGAAAGCTTTTCAGATCCCGCCGATCGGCGTGCCACCTATGTCCGCCTGACCGCGACCGGCCACCGCAGCTTTGCTAAAATGGCGGCCGTCCACGGCGACTGGATCGCCGAACTGGTCGCCGGGCTTGACGCGGCGGACATGCGGCGGTTGATGGACGGGCTGGGGCGGTTGAAACGCTCGGTGCAGGCGATTAGTCAGGAACTTGGGAGCCAGGAACATGAGTGATGCCCCGTTGCGCGTTCTGCAGCCGCCGAACTGGCCGCGCCCAAAAGGTTACGCAAACGGTATGACTGGAACCGGACGGTTGGTGGTGCTTGCCGGCCAGATCGGGTGGGACGAAAGCGGCAAATTCGCCAACGGGCTGGTGGCGCAAACAGGTCAGGCCCTGCTCAACATCCTGACCGTGCTGGCCGAAGCTGGCGGCAGCGCGGAAGACATCGCCCGGCTTACCTGGTATGTGACCGATATTGTCGCCTACCGCGAACAGGCGGGCGACCTTGGGCCGATCTGGCGGGCGGTGATGGGGCGACACTACCCCACCATGTCGGTGATCGGCGTATCCGCGCTGGTGGAGCCGGCGGCATTGGTTGAAATTGAGGCGATCGCCATTCTGGCTTGACATTTTTGTCAGTGGTCAGGCAAAGGCGCGCCAGAAAACGATCGCCGTCATGAAAAAATTGAACCCCGCGATGCCCAGCCGCGTTGGCGCCGAGGGTAGGGTGCGGGCGACTTTGGCGCCGAGATATCCCCCGGCGACAGCGGCCGCCATCACGGCCAGGGCTTGCGGCCACCAGACCAGGCCGGACAGCGCGAAGCAGATTACCGCGACCCCGTTGCTGGCGCTGACAAGAAACGTACGAACGCCGTTCAGCGCCTTGATGTCGGTCAGCCCGAACAACGACCAGGTGGCCAACATCATGATGCCGACGCCGGCGCCGAAAAAGCCGCCATAGATCGCCAGCAGAAACTGGATCATCATCACTGCATTGCGCCCGATATGCACATGGCGACGTAGAAGCTCACCCCATTTTTTGCCGAACGCGAACACCAGGCTGGCCAGCAGCAACATCCAGGGAACGATCATATTAAACGCGTTCGATGGCGTGAACAGCAGCAGCAATGCGCCGAGCAGGCCGCCGCCGAGGCTGATCGCCAGCATGACCCGCAACGACAACCCGGACGGATCCTTGATGTCGCGGCGATAGGCGAATGCGCTGGCAACGGTGCCAGGAAACAGCGCGATGGTAGACGACGCGTTGGCCGCCACCGCCGGCACGCCAGCAAACATCAGCACCGGCAGGGTTACGAATGTGCCGCCACCGGCCATCGCATTCATTGCACCGGCAAGCAACCCGGCCGTGAGCAACAGCAGAAAATGATCGGGCACGGTTAAATCCCCTGGCTGCCGATGCTGGCGCCGCCGCACACGAACAAGGTTTGCCCGGTGATGAAATCCGCGTCCCGCGCTGCGAAGAACAAAGCCGCCCGCGCTACGTCTTCCGGTGTGCCGAGCCGCCCCACCGGAATGCCGCGCGCCAACCGGCTCTCTGCGTCGCTGCCTTCGGGCACGACATCGTGGAACAGTGCCGTCCCGCGGATCGGCCCTGGCGCAATGGTGTTCACCGTGATGCCGTCGCCGGCCAGTTCCAACGCCCATGTGCGTGCCAGGGCGATCATGCCGGCCTTGCTGGCGGCGTAGGCGCTGCGGGTTTGCAGCCCCAGCGCGGCGCGGGACGAAATCAGCACGATGCGTCCGAATTTTCGTGCTTGCATACCGGGTAAAGCGGCTTGCAGCAGCAATGTCGGCGCCACCAGATGCAGAGCGGTGAGCGCGTGCATATCGGCCGCCTGGACATCAGCCAGCAACGCCGGCCGGATCGCCCCGGCACTGTGCACGATATGGCTGATAGCGAATCGATCCGCGATTTCGGCCGCAACCGTTCGCGTGGCTGCTGGGTCGCCCAGATCCACCCGGAACGGGTGCAGCGCAGGGTGCGTCCAGTCCGGGGCGTCCAGCGCCAGTGACACCACGCGATAGCCTGCCGCCAGCATGGCGCGGGCGATCGCCGCGCCGATGCCGGAGGATGCGCCGGTTACAACGGCTGCGAAATTCACGCCGGGATGAGCGCCAACACCCGCAGCGGGCTGCCGGAACCGCCTTGGATTTTCAGCGGCGCGGCGACGATGATCGCGCCGGTCGGCGGCAGTTGATCGAGGTTGCACATGCATTGCAGCCCGTAACGACCGGCGCCGTGCATCAGCGTGTGGGCCGGATACATCGGGGTGAAAGTGTGCGCCTGGCCGGCATCGGTGCCGATGGTTTCCACCCCGAAGCCGAGGCAGCCACGATCGATCATCCACTGCACCGCGCCGGCGTCCGGCCCCGGCGTATGCGCGCCATCGGCCAGCACGTTGGCATAGGCCGCACCGCTGCGCTTGGACCAGTCGGTGCGGAGGAAAATCCAGCAGCCGGCGGGAATGCGACCATGTGCGGCCTCCCAGGCTTCCAGCACCGGCACGGTCAGGATGTAGTCGCCATTGTTGGCGGCGTCTTTGGAGCAATCCACCACGCAGGCCGGGGCGACCAGGTTCTGCGGCGGCAAAGTGTCGGTGGTGTTGTTCGCCAGATCCTTGCCGGTGACCCAATGGCACGGGGCGTCGAAATGGGTGCCGGTATGCTCGCCGACGGTGATGTTGTTCCAGTACCAGCCCGGCCCTTTGTCATCGTAGCGGGAAATGGTTTCCATCCGGAACGGTGCGCACTGGCCGAATTCCGGCGGCAGTACGATGGTGGGGAAATCCGGCGACAAGGTCTGGGTCAGATCGACCACCTTGATCTTGCCGGTGGCGAGGTCGGCGGCGAAGGCTGCGAGGCTGCTCATCTGTTGGGCTCCCGGTTGCTATTGGCGAAGTGTTATAGAGGCATTGTCGTGCCAGCGCGCGAGCGTGTGGCGCGCGCTGTCGCCGACGGCGATTTCTTCCAGCCCCTGGCGCAAGGCGGCAACGATGGCGGCGCCGAGCTGCGCTGGCGTTACCTTCGGCGGCGGCAGCGCCTGGTGCCATTGGTCGTCCAGCGGGCCGACGAAGGCGTTGATCAGTTTCAGCGGACGAAGCTGCGGCCGCAACGTTTGGACCTGCGCCAGCAGTGCGGCATGTGCGGCGGATACGGCAGGATAGGCTGGGTCTGGCACCAATCCTGCGATCGAAACCACATTCACCCAGGCCGAAGCGCGCTCCCCGGCGCGCGCGTGCAAGGCCGGTAGAAAATACTGTGCCAGCCGGGCGGCAGCGAAATAGGTGGCTTCCATTGCCACCCGCGCCTCATCCAACCCGGCATGACCGGGGCGGAAGTCGCCTGCGGTATTAACGATTATATCAACCCGGCCAGCAATCGCCGCCGCACTACTGAGCGCGCCACGGCTGTCGGTCAGATCGAGGGTTACCGGCATGCCGGGCAGCGCGTTCTGGCCGGGGAAGGGGTGCCAGGGGGCGGCGATGCCGAGCAACACCTCGGCACCCGCAGCCAG
>JAYTQP010000580.1:0-1932 GCA_043746675.1 Rhodospirillales bacterium
GCTTCCTCCGAATCCCCCACCTCTACCCGCTGATAACCCCGCTCTGGAAGCGCCTCAACCGCATCCACCGCCGCCTCAAGCGCGCCCTCGAACTCGGCATCGCCCCGCCGCGCCCGCACGCCTCCCGCGCCGGTGCGCCACCCCGCACGCGTGCCACCACCACCACCCCCGCCCTGCCCCCCGCCCTGCCACGAAACTTCGGCTGGCTGATCTGGGCGCTCGGTTGGCAGGCCGCCGGCTATGCCGGCCACCTCGAACATATCTTCCGCCGCCCGGAAATCCGCGCTTTGATCGCCGCCTGCCCGCGCGCCCAGCGCGTGCTGCGCCCGATCACAAACATGCTGGCGTTGAAAATCCCCGCGCCCGAGGCGCAAATCCCCGAACCGGAAAAACCCGAGCCGAGGTTGCCGGGAAACCACCCGCAACCGGCCCCGGATACCGATGTCGCCCGCGACCAAGCGGTGACACCAGCAACAAAAATCGAAAAACCGGCCTGAGCTGCCGCGCCGACTCACGCCATTTTCGTTACGATATCGCAACTATTTCCGTCATAGCGAGTGCAGCGCGGCAAACCAGCCCCGACTAAAGCGCCTCGGCTAAAGCGCCCCGTATTCCGGCGCCACCCACCCGAGCACCGCGAACACCGCGCCGCCAATCCCCACGCAAAGCGCGAACATGATCAGCATGCGCGACTTGATGATCGCCGAGGCGGTGCTCAGCACGATACCAAGCTCCATCGCCGCGGCGCCGTTATGGTAGGCGTGGGTTTGCTCCAGCGAATGGTCGCGCGCCTCCTCGAACGCCTTGGCGCGGTGGGCGATCGCGCCCTTGCCGTCCTTGGGGTCGTTTTCGTACTTTAACTGATTGCGTTTCAGCCGTTCGATCAGCTTCGCCCGTTTTGCCATCGTGTCCGCGTCGGCAATACCGATCGCGCCGACCAGCTCGCTCAGGTCGTTGGAAAACGTGCCGCGGATGGATTTCGCCTGATATTGCGCCCAGGCGTCGGTCGCTAAGATGGCATTCTGCCCCACCCGGATTTCCGCTTGCTTGGCGCCCTGCTCGGTGATCGCCAGCCCCGCCGCCAGCACCGCCACCAGCAGCGCCGCCATCTGGTTGCGCCGCGCCTCCGCGCCGCCGCCGTCGTGACCATGCCCATGGCCGTGCGCGAGATGCTCGGCGTGTTCGCTATGTTCCAGGATTTTGGCCATCGGTTCCCCATGCGGCTGCGGTGATGCCGGTTTTCGCCCGGCGGCAGGGATGCACTATGGCCCAGGCGGCCGCGCTTGCCACAGCGAAAATCGTCCGCGCCGGCAAAACGTCACGGACCCGCCCCGTCGGCACCCGCCGGCATTACTTCGTTACCGCAGGCGTCTCACCGCCGGGCTTCGCGGCACCGTCCGGCACAGTATTCTGGTCATAGAGGTCCAGCCCGTAATTATGGATCACCCATTTCAGCGTCACCCCGTATTCCGGATCGGTTGCATAAACCCCGGTCAGCGCGTCGGCGAAGGCGTCTGGATTCTTGGCCTGCTGCATCGCGCTGGCATAGGGCGATGCGGTGGCGAGCAGCTTGCCATGCAGGTCGAACGCCTCAACCACCGAATCGAAGCGGCGAAACTTCGCCACGATATTGATGCTCTGGCCGTTCTCGACCTCGCGCGTCGCGCTATCGACGGCGGGCTGGTCGCCAATCGCTTTGATGCCGAACGGGTTGTTGCTGCCAGGCGGCATGGAGGCGCCCCACGCGCTTTCGACCGCCCATTGCGCCAAAGTGACCGAGGCCGGTACGCTCCACTTCTTGTTCGATGCAATGGCGGCGTCCACCACATCCTGCGGCAGTTTGCCGAAATGGCCGACGCTGCTGTTCTGCGCCTCCTCGACCAGCGGGTGGGATGCCAGCGCGAAGTAGGTTTCGCTGCCCGGATCGACCCG
>JAYTQP010000581.1:0-8545 GCA_043746675.1 Rhodospirillales bacterium
GATGCTCACATGATGGTGGCATGTCCGCAATGCTCACCATCGATCGAGTCAGCCGCCACTTTCCCAATGGGGTTGAAGCACTACGCGCGGTTTCGCTGACCATCGGCACCGGCGATTTCGTCGCTTTGCTCGGCCCGTCCGGCTGCGGCAAATCCACCTTGCTGCGGCTGATCGCCGGGCTGGACCAGCCGGATGGCGGGGCGTTGCGCTGGGCGGACGGGCAGCCGGAGCTTGGCTATGTGTTCCAGGATGCGACCTTGCTGCCCTGGGCGGATGCCGCCGAAAATGTCTGGTTGCCATTGCGGTTGCGCGGCCTGTCCCGCGCCGAGGCAGCGCCGAAAGTCGCCGCTGCTTTGGCCCAGGTCGGGCTGGCCGGCTTTGCCGCCGCGCGGCCGCATGAACTCTCGGGCGGTATGCGCATGCGCGTATCGGTCGCCCGGGCCCTGGTCAGCCGCCCGCGTTTGCTGCTCATGGACGAACCGTTTGCCGCGCTGGACGAATTCACCCGCCACGGCCTGCAAGACGATCTGCTGGCGCTGTGGCAGCAACTGGGCTGCACCATCGTTTTTGTGACCCATTCGCTGTACGAAGCCGCCTTCCTCGCCCGCCGGGTGGTGCTGATGTCCCCCCGCCCGGGCCGGATCGCGCGGGAGATTGTTTCCAACGTCACGCCCGGCCCGCGGGCGCGGCTATCGCCGGATTTTGCCGCCCTGGTTGCTGATATCACCAACGCCTTGCGCGCGCAGATCGTGGCATGAAGCCGGACAGCCCGCTGGTGCCGCTGCTGTTTGGCGTGCTGGTGCTGGCCGGTTGGGAAATTCTGGTCCGTGCGCTGCACGTGCCGCCCTATTTGCTGCCCGGCCCGATTGCTGTCGTGGCGGCGTTTTTTGCCGCACCCGGCCTGCTGCTGGGGTCGTTGCTTTCAACCCTACTGGTTACCGCCAGCGCCTTGCTGGTGTCTTCCATTGCCGGCGTGGTGCTGGCCATCGCCACCGTCGCCAGCCCCTGGGCGCGGGCGGCGATCCAGCCCTGGGCGGTGGTGTTGCAGGTAACCCCAATGGTGGCGATCGCGCCGTTGATCATCATCTGGGTGGGCGATCCGTTCAGCGCGATGGTGCTGTGCGCGACCATCGTGGCGTTCTTCCCGGTGTTCGCCAACACCGCCAGCGGTCTGTCGGCAACGCCGGCGTCGCTGCTCGATCTGTTCCGCCTGAACGGCGCCAGCCGGTGGGACACGATCCGGCTGCTGCGGCTGCCGGCGGCGTTGCCATTTTTTCTGACCGGGTTGCGGATTTCTGGCGGGCTGTCGCTGGTTGGCGCGGTGGTGGCGGAATTCGTCGCCGGCTCTGGCGGGGTGGCGTCCGGCCTGGCCTACCGCATTCTGGAATCCGGCTACCGGCTGCAAATCCCGAAAATGTTTGCCGCTTTGGTGCTATTGCTGGCGGCCGGGCTGGCGATCAACGCCGTCCTCGGGCTGCTGGCGCGCACGCTGCTGCGCCGATACGGGCAGCAGGCTTGAAGAATGGGCCGGCGCCTGCGACAAGGCCGGCCCGACCCGCGAGGACCACGATGAGCAAACCGATGACCGATGGCCAGCGCGCCTACGAAACCAAGCGCGCCGCGAAAGCGGGAATGAGCCTGGAGAAATGGCTGGCACTGAAAGCCCGTGAGCAGCAGGATAGCGAACGCGCCCGTGTAGAGGCCGCCAAACCGCCACCGCCGCCGAAACCCCCGGGATTTTTCGGCCGCATGCTGGACAAGCTCAACAAGCCACTCTGACAACAATGGATTACAGCATCCGCCGCAGCAACCCATCGCGCCGGATGAACTGGTGATAGAGCGTTCCGATCAGGTGCCCGCCGATGAGGAACATCAGCCCGATGGCGCTGGCCCGATGCAGATCGGACATCAGCATAGCCAATGCCTTGTCCGGCCCGATCGGGGACGGGATCGGCAAGATTTCATACCAGATCAGGGTTATCCCATTGGCGGCGTTGCCGACGAAGCCGGTTGCGACCTGCAGCAGCAACAGTGCGTAGAGCAGGAAATGCGTGGCCCCGGCGACCAGGCGGATCGGCGCCGGCAGGCCGACCGGCAATGGCGGCGGCGGGTTGCGCCAGCGCACCATCAAGCGCACCAGTATCACCGCGAACAAAGCGACGCCGGTGCTTTCGTGCAAATTGTAGAGCCGATGGCTCAGCGGATCTTCCGGATTGAAAAACCGGATCCAGATGCCTGCCACGAACAACCCGGCGATGGTCAGTGCGGTGATCCAGTGCAGCCAGCGGGCCGGCGCAATGTAGCGGGCGGTCATCGGCATTCTCTCCCTGAAAGCGGCCGTTAGATGGCGGTGGGGCTCGCCGTCCATGCAGACTGGAGCGTCGATCCGCGCAAGCGATGGATGGCGCAAGCAGTAGCATACGCAGGCGAATGGGCGTTGGATGCACCGGAACCGGTTGGTGAGATCAAAACATTGTTCGCCCGACTTGGCCAGCGGGCGACGACGGTAGCGTTGGGGGTCGATCTGCCGCTTGGCCTGCCGCGCGCCTACGTCGCTCGCCATAGCGCGCTGGCGGATTTTCCGGCCTTCCTGCGCGATCTTGCGGCGCAGCCGGCGTTTTTCGAGGTGTGCGCTCGGCTCGACCAGCTTTCGCCGGGTCGGCCGTTCTATCCGGCACGCGGCATCAAGGGCATGACCCGGGCGGCGCATGCCGCAGCCCTCGGGCTGGGTGGGCCGGACGGCCTGTCGCGCACCTGCGACCGGGCGACCGCCGAACGCCCGGCTGGCGCGCCGCTGTTCTGGACCCTCGGCGCCAACCAGACCGGCAAGGCGGCGATTTCCGCCTGGCGCGACCTGCTGCTGCCGGCGATGGCGGGGCCGGCGCCGCCGCGCCTGTGGCCGTTCGAGGGCGATTTTCTGCCGCTGCTGGCGCAAGGTGGCATCGTGGTGGCGGAAACCTATCCGGCCGAGGCGCTGCGCCAGCTTGGCCTGCGCATCGCCGGCAGCAAGCGGCGGCAATCCGATCGGGTATCGCTGGGGCAGCATTTGCCGGCGGTTTTGCGGCGTTTGCGGGTTGTTCCGAGTGTCGCTTTGTCGGCCAGCATCGAAGCTGGTTTTGGCGCCGATGCGGCGGGCGAGGATCGGCTGGATTGCGTGCTCGGGGTGCTGGCGGTGATCAACGTGCTGGAAGGCAATCGACCGGACGGAGTGCCGGACGACCCCTGGCTGCGCCGATGGGAAGGCTGGGTACTTGGGCAGACCGCGCGGCCGTTGCGATAAAAACGCGCTGGCTCGGCGATCGCTACTGGCGTTTCTGATCAGGCAACGATACGTTACCGCCAGACGCCGGCGCGCAGATCGTCGGCCAATCCGGGGGGATAAATCCGATGCGTCGCATACTGTTGGCAACCATTGCCGCTATGACCCTGTTCGCCGCCGATGCGCGCGCGCAGAAACATTACAGTTTCGGCTACGACCAGCCGCACACCACCGCCTACGGCATCACCGGCGATACGTTTGCCGGCAAGCTCGCCGAACTGTCCAAGGGGCAGATGATCATCGACCAGTTCCCCGGCGCCCAGTTGGGCCAGGAACCGCAGATGCTGCAAAAAATCCGCACCGGCGACATCGATTTCATCATCACCTCGACCGCCAATTCGGCCACCGTTTCGCCGCAGTCCGGCGTGTTCAGCCTGCATTATCTGTTCCGTGACGAAAATCACCTGATCAACGCACTGTCCGATCCGCGCATCGTCGCCGAGGTGCGGGCGATGTTCGATGACACCGTCAAGGGCGCGCATGTGATCGCGCTGTCGACGATGGGATTCCGTTACATGTACGGCAAAAAGGAACTGCATAGCGTCGCCGACATCAAGGGCCTGAAAGTGCGCGTGCAGGCGACCGCGACGGAAGACGCGATCTTCCCGGCCTATGGCGCGCAAACCGTGCATATGCCGTTCGGCAGCGTCTACACCAGCCTGCAAACTGGCGTGGTGGACATGGCGGAAAACGGCGTCAACGTCTACGAGGCCAACAAGCACTATGAAACCGCGCCGATCATGTCGATGACCCAGCATGAAGCCAACAACTCGGTGGTCTGGGTCAGCGACAAGGCCTGGAACAGCTTTACCCCGGAACAGCAGAAATGGGTGCAGACGGCAGCCGACCTGGTTTCAACCACGGTGCCGCGCAAGGCTCTGGCGCTGGAACATGCAAGCCAGGCGAAACTCACCAAGCTCGGGGTGAAGTTCGTCACCGACATCGACCTGTCCGGCTTCGTCAAGATTGCCACACCGTTCCAGGACAGCCAGGCCAAGGCGCTTGGCCCGCACGCGGTCAAGCTTGTCGAACTGGTGCGGTCGGTCAAATAGATGGCGGTTGAATACGTGCAGTCCAGCGACCGCCATTTGAAGTGGCGGGCGCTGGACGGGCTGGAGCGCGGCCTGATGATTGCGGGCGGGGTATGTTTGGCGGCCTTCTCCCTGGCGGTGTTCTGCGACGTGGTTACCCGCGAAATCGGCCATCCCTGGCTGTGGTTGCAGGAAGTGACCTCGGCGTTCTTCACCTACGGCATTTTCATCGGCACCGCGGTCGCCATAAGGCGCAATGATCACCTTTATCTTTCCGCGATGACCGAGGCGATGCGCGGCCCGGCGCGGATCGTCGCCGAACTGATCACCCGCAGCGTGGTGCTGCTGGTCGGGCTGGCGATGGTGGTGTTCGGCTGGCAGAATTTCCTGCTCGGCTTCGGCAGTTTCCGTATGCCGTCGATGACCCCGATCGCCTATCTCTATTGGCCGATCCCGGTCTGCGGCGCGCTGGTGGCGCTGTTCAGCCTGGAACAGATGGTCAACGGCCTGAAGAACGGTTTCGTTCGCGACGCGATCGCCGGGGGCTGACACGTATGGTCGCCGAAAACGCGCTCGTCCTCGGGGTGATGACCTTCCTTTTCCTCGGCTTTGGCTATCTCGGGGTGCCGGTGGCGTTCAGCCTGATCGCCGGCGTACTGGTCGGCACCGCGATGACGCCGATCACCTACCAGTCGATGATCGGCCAGTTGTTCAACGGCATCGACAGCGAAAGCCTGATGGCGATCCCGTTCTTCCTGCTGGTGGGGGAAATCATGACCTCGGCCAATGTGGTGATCCGCATCGCCGAGCTCAGCCAGGCGCTGGTCGGGCATATCCGCGGCGGGCTGGCGCAGGTGACCACGGTGTTCTCGATGTTTTTTTCCGGCATGTCCGGATCGTCCTCGGCCGATGTCGCCGTGCTGAGCCGCACCATGGCCAAGCCGATGGCGGCCGAGGGCTACCGGCCCGAATTCGTCGCCGCCCTGATCGCCGCCGCTTCCACCATCGCCGCCCTGGTGCCGCCGTCGATCATGGCGGTGGTTTATGGCGCCATCGGCAATGTTTCGATCGCCGGCCTGTTTCTAGGCGGCATCGTGCCCGGCTTCATGATCGGCATCGGGCTGATGATATATTGCTATTTCTTCGGCCCCGCCGGGTTCCGCCGGCCGCGCGCCAGCTTCGGCCAGTTGGCCAGCGCCACCCGCTCCGCCGCCCTGCCGCTGATGATCCCGGTGATTCTGTTGGGTGGGATCATGACAGGCTGGTTTACCCCGACCGAAGCCGGGGTGATCGCCATCGCCTATATCCTGCTGGTGGTGCTGCCGTTCCTCAAACGCGGGCATTTCCGCGAATTGCCGGATGATTTCGTCGCCGCCGGGCTGGTTTATTCACTGCCGTTGATCACCATCGCCGCCGCCTCCGCGTTCGGCTGGCTGGTTGCCTATCTGCGTGGCCCGATCGTGGTTGCCGGTTGGATCGGCAGCATAGCCGGGACCGATCCGGGGCTTATCATGCTGCTGCTGGTGGCGGTGTTCGTCATCGTCGGCGATTTCATCGAGCCGATCCCGGCGATCATCATCTTCATGCCGGTGGTCAACCAACTGACCGATGTTGCCGGGATCAACGCGGTGCATATGGGCGTGGTGCTGATCGTGACCCTGGCGTTCGGGCTGATCACGCCGCCCTACGGGCTGGCGCTGCTTATGGCGTCGAAGTTCATCAACGTAAAATTCTCTACCGCCTTGCGGGCATCGCTGCCGATCTATGTGATTTTTTTCGCTACCATCGCTTTCACCATCTACTTTCCCAGCGTGATTCTGGCATTGCCAAAGGCGGTGTTTCCCGAGTCGGTCGGGTGCTTCAAGGCGCCTTCTGGGGTTGGGTATATTTGTCCGGAGTAGGTCGAAAGGAAGCGCTTCTTTTTGGAAAAAGAAGCAAAAACTTTCTGGTACTTTGGTTCTTCGATACACAAATTCGTCAGGTGTTGGCGGCCTGGCGCAGCATGGTGGGAACGATTATGCGGTGGAACGGCATCACTGCGGCGAGGTAGCAACGGCCGAGCGCGTTGTGGGTGCGCACAATCGTGCTGACCGTGACTTGGGTTTGCGTGCCGTGCGCGGTAACCGTTACAACAACGCGGAAATCCTGATGCTTGTCGTCGATTCCCAACACCACGCGATCCGGCGCGCTGCTGACCAAGGGAAACCAGCCGACCCGCGGCCCGGCGCCCGCCGTTTCCGGGGTCTTCAAGCCAAAGAAAACCCCAACGATCTGATTGCGCAACCCAGCCAATGCGCGAACCCAGCCGGGCGAATGCACAAACACCCGCCGCGCGGCGGTCGGCGCGTCCAGGCCGGGTTCATCCACCAGGATCGCAAAAGCATCGGCAAAGTCCGCCTGCGGCAGTGCCGAGCGATCGGCTGCGGTGACCGGAACCACGCGAATTGCTGCTGCCATCAGCCGAATGTCTCGAGCAAATCGTTCACCTGTGCCGGCGTCAGCAGCCGAGGTGACGCGCCGCGCAGCATCAGGAACAATTTCGCAGCTTCTTCCAGTTCCTCGGCGGCATAGACCGCGTCGATCAGGTTCGCCCCCGATACCACCGGCCCGTGATTGGCCAGCAGAATTGCGCGCGCGCCGCGGGCAGCGGCTTCAATGGCGGGCGCCATCGCGGGATCGCCAGGGAGGTAGTAGGGCACAAGGGGCATGGTCCGGCCAACACGCATGACGAAATAGGGCGTTAGCGGCGGGATTGGGTTGGTGGGATCGAGGTCGGGCAGGCAGCCGACGGCGGTTGCGGCGGTGGAATGCAGATGCACCACCGCGCCGGTATCTGGCCGCGCACGGTAGAAGGCGCGGTGCATGAACACTTCCTTCGACGGCTTATCACCAGCGATATGGACAAAATCGAGATCCAGTTTGGAAATCCGCGCTGCATCCAGCCGCCCCAAGGATGAATTGGTCGGCGTCATCAGATAGCCGTCCGTCAGCCTGACGCTGATATTGCCCGCACTGCCGACCGAAAATCCGCGCGCGAAAAGGCTGGCCCCAAGGGCAACCAGCAAATCCCGTAACTCGATTTCAGACATGCTGAACTGAACCCTTAAGTGGAAAGTTTTTTGCTTCTTTTTTCCAAAAAAGAAGCGCTTCCCTATCCCTTTTCCAACATCGATAACGCCTTCAAAAAGAAATCCGGCGCGCCGAAATTGCCGGACTTCAGCGCCAGCAGCATGCCCGGCCCGTCCCCTTCGGCAAAGGTCCAAGGCACGCCGGGATCGATCGCATCGCCAATCCGCAGCCGCTTGATGCCGAGCCGCTGCACCACCGCGCCGGAGGTTTCGCCGCCGGCCACCACCAGCCGGCGCACGCCGCCGGCCACCAGTGCCGCCGCAATTTCCGCAAGAGCCGCTTCTACTAACTCACTGGCGACTGTCCGGCCCAGCTTCTCCTGCAACGCCGCCACCTTGTCCGGCGCTGCGGAGGCGGCGATCAGGATCGGGGTTTTGCCGAGCTTGCCGTCCATCCAGCCGATTGCCTGGGCGACGAGCGCGGCAGCATCCGGGGTTGCCAGCGGATCGAGTTCCAAGGTGGGGATGTGGGCGCGGGCGTTGGCGATCTGGAACAAGGTGGCGCGAGAACATGATCCGGCCACCACGGCAGCGTGGCCTGCCGCATCCGGCAGCACGCCGGCATCGCCGCGCACCGCGAGTTTCCCGGCACGGCGGAAATTTTCCGGCAGGCCCATAGCGATGCCGGAGCCGCCAGTGATCAGCGCGTGGTCGCAGGCCGCAGCCCCGATCGCGAGCAAATCGTCGTTGGTGACGGCATCGATGATGGCGTAGCGTCGACCTTGCTCTTTCAGCCCGGTCATGGCGCGGCGGATCGCCTGGGCGCCCTGCACAACCGCGGGATAGGCGACCAGCCCGACGGTGCCGGCGGTTTGCCGCGACAGCACGCGCACGATGTTGGGGTCGGTCATCGGGGTGAGCGGATGGTCCTGCATGCCGCTTTCGTTCAGCAACTGGTTGCCGACGAACAAATGGCCCTGATAGACGCTGCGATTATTCGCCGGAAACGCCGGGCAGGCGAGCGCGAAGCCGCTGCCCAGCCGGTCCACCAGTGCGTCCATTACCGGGCCGATATTACCTTCTGGCGTGCTGTCGAAGGTGGAACAATATTTGAAGAAAAACTGCTG
>JAYTQP010000582.1:0-3520 GCA_043746675.1 Rhodospirillales bacterium
AGCGGCCGGGATGCGCGCCGAGCCAGGTTTGCAGATCCGGATCGATACGATCCACCAGTTGCGCCCAGGCGCCGCGATGCACGTCGCGGCCTTCTTCGGCGGAGATGGTGTCGCAGGCGATTTCGGCCGCGACGCCCTGGCGTGAAATCAGCAGGTCGAACACCGCGCCGTCCTCCAAGCCGGCAAAGCGCACGTCGAAACCGCGGGCGCGCTGAAGTTCGGCGGTGCGCACAAGGTGGAACAGCGGCATGATGGTGTTTTCGTCGGCCAGGCCATTGTGCAACGCGGCCAGCAGGCCGGCGCAGCCGTCGGCCGACAAGGTCGCGGCAAGTTTGCTGGTGCGTTGGGCGAGCGCAATGATCAGGGTTTCGGGCGGCGTCAGCGGGCGGCTATCGCTGCGCGCAACCCGATCGAGCGTCAGTTCGGCACGATAGCGCTGCAAGGCAGCATGGCCCTCGCGCTGGCCGCGGCGGGACAGGGCAATAATTTCGGCGATCCGGCGGCGCCAGCGCACCGCCCCCACCAGCTTGATGAAGCGCGTGGCCTCGGTTCGGGGAGACGCAATCATGGCGGACCTTGATAACAAAAATAATCTATATAGTAATCGCACGGATCGTGCCCTGCGCCTATAGCGGGTGCGGTTTGTTCAATTCAATGGCAAGCGCGGCGCCGATGGCGCATCCGGGTTCTGGGCGCGATGGCGCAGCAGATGGTCGGCCAGCACGCAGGCGAGCATCGCCTCCCCCACCGGCACCGCGCGGATGCCGACGCAGGGATCGTGGCGGCCTTTGGTGACGATATCGACATCGTGGCCGCCGCGATCGACGGTGGCGCGCGGCGACAGGATCGAACTGGTGGGCTTGACCGCGAAGCGGGCAACGATCGGCTGGCTGGTGGAAATGCCGCCGAGAATGCCGCCGGCATGGTTGGCGCTGAACTGCACCCGGCCGCCGTCCATGCGCATTTCGTCGGCATTGGCTTCGCCCGTCAGCGCCGCGACGGCAAAACCGTCGCCGATTTCGACGCCCTTGACCGCGTTGATGCTCATCAGCGCGCCAGCGATGTCGGCGTCGAGCTTGGCATAGATCGGCGCGCCGAGACCGGGCGGGACACCCTCGGCGACGATTTCGATCACCGCGCCGCAGGAACTTCCGGCCTTGCGGATGGCGCTAAGATAGTCGTCCCAGTGCACGGCGGCGACCGGATCGGGGCAGAAGAACGGGTTTTCGTCCACCGCCGCCCAATCCCAGCGGGCACGATCGATGCTGTTGGGGCCAAGTTGCACCAGGGCGCCGCGAATGCGGACGGCGGCCCCGAGGATTTTGCGGGCAACTGCGCCGGCGGCAACCCGCAAGGCGGTTTCGCGGGCGGAGGCGCGGCCACCGCCGCGATAATCGCGAATGCCATATTTCCAGTCATAGGTGATGTCGGCGTGGCCCGGCCGGTAGCTTGTGGCGATGTCGCCGTAATCGCGCGACCGCTGGTCGACGTTTTCGATATGGAGCGCAATCGGGGTGCCGGTGGTCTGGCCCTCGAACACGCCGGACAGGATTTTAACCGCGTCGGGTTCCTGCCGCTGGGTGGTGAAGCGGGATCGGCCAGGGCGGCGGCGATCCAGCCAGGGTTGAATGTCGGCTTCGCTGAGCGGGATGCGCGGCGGGCAGCCATCCACCACGCCGCCGATCGCCGGCCCATGGCTTTCGCCCCAGGTGGTGACGCGGAACAAATGGCCGAAACTATTATGCGACATAGCAGAACCTGCTTGCGGCTGACGGGGTGGTTTCTATGCCGGCTTCGCGCGCCAATAGCCAGTGTGCGCGCCGCGATGTTAGCCTTCCCGCGAAGCGATTTAGCCTGCCCGCAAAGCCATGAAGGAACCCGCCGATGAAGTTTGTCATCCTGTCCGATCTGCATGTCGTGCCGCCCGGCGAAACCAGCCACGGCGTCGATACCGGCGCCCGCGCCCGCCGGGCGGCGGCCGAACTCGCCGCCAACCATGCCGATGCCGCCTTCTGCGTGCTGCTGGGCGATCTGGCCGACCATGGCGCGCCACAAGCCTATGCGGTGCTGAAGGATGTGCTGTCGGCGCTGAAAATGCCGCTGCATTTCCTGCTCGGCAATCACGACCTTCGCGCCAACTTCATCGCCGCCTTCCCGCACGCCGCGCATGCCGGCGACGGCTTCGTGCAATCGGTGCGCGATACCGCGCTCGGCCGCTTCATCTTCCTCGACAGCCATGAGCCCGACCACGTGAACGGGAAATTATGCGACGCCCGCCTGGCCTGGTTGCAGGCACGGCTGAATGAAGCGCCGGACCGGCCGGTTTACGTATTCGTGCACCACCCGCCGTTCCGGATCGGCAGTTGGATGGACGATATCAGGCTGGTCAGCCCCGGCCTGGCGAAGGTGCTGAAATCGCATCGCGATGTTCGGCATATTTTTTCCGGCCACACCCATCGCCATTGTTCCGGCGTCTGGCACGGCATCCCCTTCGCCAATGTCGGCGCCGTGCATTATAATTGCGGGCTGCATCTGGCCGGGATCGACGATGGCGTGACCTATCGCTACCCCGCGCTCGGCTATTCCACCGTGGTGCTGGTGGATGACGAGCAGGTGGTGGTGCACCCGAACGAATATATCTCGCCCGGCGAACCGTTCGATCCGGCACTGTTCCCGACCGCGCCGCTGAAGGCGATCATTGCCAATGGCGGGCGGTTGTTGCAGAAGTAATTCTTATCTCAGTGTCCGTTCGAGAAGTCTGCCGGCGGCGAGGTGGACGGTGCGAAAGACGGCATCGCGAGTGCCGCCGGGCAGTTCGACCGGGCGGGAATATTCCACCGGCGGCGCGCGGCGTCTCCGCGTTCGGATCGATGGCGATCAGTTCGAGGTAATCGGTGCCGAAGATCGCCAGATGGTTCATCGAGCCGAGCGTATGATAGCCGCGCGGGGTGAGTGTAAACCCGAGCCGGCGATAGGTCTCGACGGCAAGGTCCATCTGATCGCGGGTGTTAATCACAACATGATCGAGTGTAGGAACCGGAAGCATCACATAACCTCATCGTAGGTGCCGAAGTTTTTTGCTTTACCCTGTTCGCTTGATAACCCGAAAACCCCACCTCGTCGCCATCACCTCACTTGAATTCCCCCCCGTCACGCCCCCCAATCCGCCACAACGTAGGGCGGATGCAATCCGCCTTCCCCCACCCGCCCCCACTCGTCATCGCGAGGCGAAGCCGTGGCGATCCACCGCGCCGCAACCGTGAAATCACCGTTAGCATACAAAACAATTCTTGCCACGCACAACGCCCTGTGGCAAGAAAATGCTCCGTCAACCCCCAACCGTCCACTCCCGTAGGGCGGATGCAATCCGCCACTCCCCCAGACCATCCCCCCTCGCCGTCATCGCGAGCGCAGCGTGGCGATCCAGCCCACCGCCACCGTGAAATCACCGTTAGCATACAAAACAGTTCTTGCCATCGGCGTCGCCCCATGGCAAGAACGCGCCATGAAAACCCACCCC
>JAYTQP010000583.1:0-2797 GCA_043746675.1 Rhodospirillales bacterium
GGGCGCGATGGCTGGTAGCATGTTTTTCGGCCGGCTCCATCTCGCCATAGGTTTGGCTGCCGCCGGCCGGGACGAACATCGGATCATAGCCGAAGCCACGCGCCCCGCGCGGCGGCCAGACGATGCGGCCATCGACCCTTCCCTCGAAAATTTCGGTGTGCCCATCCGGCCAGGCCAGCGCCAGCACGCTGATGAACCAGGCCCGCTGATCCGTGCTGTCGCCGAGTTCATCCTTCACCCGCTGCATGGCAGCCGAAAAATCCTTGTTCGGACCAGCCCAGCGGGCGGACACCACGCCCGGCGCGCCATCCAACGCGGCGACGCAAAAGCCGCTATCGTCGGCCAGCGCCGGCAGGTCAGCGGCGGTGGCAGCCGCCAGCGCCTTCAATTTCGCGTTGCCGGCAAAATCCGGTTCGGTTTCCTCCGGCTCCGCCAGCCCGAGTTCCCCGGCCGACACCACCTGCATCGCGTGGGGCGCTAGCAAAGCTGCGATTTCCCTTAGCTTGCCCGGATTATGGGTCGCCAGCACCAGCTGGCCGGCGGCGAGCGGGCGCGCCATCAGCCGGTGGTCAACCCAGCGGCGGCGCGCTGGGCGGCAAATAATTGCGTTGTGCCGAGCTTGGCCAGCCGCATCAGTTCGAAAAATTCGGCTTCGTTGAACGGCGTTTTTTCCGCCGTGCCCTGAATTTCGACGATGCCGCCACGCTCGGTCAGCACGAAATTGGCATCGGCCTGGGCGTCGCTGTCCTCGGCATAATCCAGGTCCAGCACCGCTTTGCCCTTGTAGAGTCCGCAAGACACCGCGGCCACCTGGCTGACCAAGGGAATGGTTTTCAACACGTTCATGCGCTGCAAATGCTGAAACGCCAGATGCAGCGCCACCCAGGCGCCGGTGATCGAGGCGCAGCGGGTGCCGCCATCGGCGTTCAGCACGTCGCAATCCACCGTGATGGTCATCTCCCCCATGGCCGGGCGATCCACCACCGCGCGCAACGAGCGGCCGATCAGGCGCTGGATTTCCTGCGTGCGGCCGGATTGCTTGCCACGCGCCGCTTCACGGTCGCCACGCGTGTGGGTGGCGCGCGGCAACATGCCGTATTCGGCGGTCACCCAGCCCTGGCCGGAATTGCGCATGAACGGCGGCACCCGCTGCTCGACGCTGGCCGTGCACAGCACTTCGGTGCCGCCCATACGGATCAGGCACGAACCTTCGGCGTGGTGCGAAAAGCCGGTAGAAATGGAAACCTCACGCAAGGCATCGAGGGCACGGCCGGAAGGGCGCATCGTTTGGGGTCCGTCGGAAAATGATGGACCCTATTGGCCGGGGGGATCGGGATGCGCAAGGAAGTGAAGCACTTCTTTGTGGAAAAAGAAGCAAAAACTTTCTTTCGATCGGCTCCGGAGCGCTGCCGGGTGCTGCCGCAATGACCGGCGAGATCGGTATCAATGGCGGCGCGAAGCTGCCAGACTGCCGTCATGCCGCATAACCCGCCGCGCGCCGGATTGAATTCCGGCTTCGGTACGCGCCCCCCTCGCCCGCAAGCGGGCCTGTCGCCTTCCACGCTGGATCCACGGTCAGCCGCGATTTTGCGCGAAATTGTCGAACAATATGTCGAAACCGGCGAACCCGTCGGCAGCCGCACCTTGTCCCGTCGCCTGCCGGTCAGCCTGTCGCCGGCCACCATCCGCAACGTGATGGCCGACCTGACCGATGCCGGGCTGCTGTTCGCGCCGCACACCTCCGCCGGGCGGCTGCCGACCGACCTCGGCCTGCGCCTGTTCGTCGATGGGCTGCTGCAATTCGGCGAACTCTCCGATGAAGACCGGATCGCCGTCGGCGCCGCGCTCGAAGCCTCCGGCCGCAGCCTGGAAGATACCCTCGCCGAGGCCTCCACCATGCTGTCCGGCCTGTCCTCGGCCGCCGGCCTGGTGCTGGCGCCAAAGTCCGACGGCGCGCTGAAACACATCGAGTTCGTCCCGCTCGGCCCCGGGCGGGCGCTGGTGGTGCTGGTGAACGCCGACGGTCAGGTGGAAAACCGGGTGATCGAAATCCCGCCCGGGCTGCCGCCGTCCGCCCTGCAACAGGCCGGCAACTACCTCAACGCAAGGCTGTCCGGCCGCCCGATCGCCGAGTTGCGCCGAATCGTGGCGGAAGACATGGCCGCCGACCGCACCCAGCTTGACGCACTCTCCACCCAGATCGTCGCCGCCGGCCTTGCCACCCGGTCCGGCGACCAGCGCGGCGGCAGCCTGATCGTGCGCGGCCAGGGCAAGCTGCTGTCCGACGTGACCGAGATCGAACGCCTCGCCACCATCCAGAACCTGTTCGAGCGGCTGGAAACCCAGGAAACCATGATCCGCCTGCTCGATCTGGCGGAAAACAGCGACGGCGTGCGGATTTTCATCGGCGCCGAAAGCGGCCTGTTCGGCACCTCCGGCGTCGCCATGGTGGTCGCCCCGGCGCGCAACGCGGCCAACCGGATCGTCGGCGCGATCGGCGTGATCGGGCCAACCCGGATCAACTATGGCCGGATCATTCCGGTGGTGGATTACACCGCCCGGGTGATCGGGCGGCTGCTGGGCTGAGGCAGCGCCGGCAAATAAGTGCGTCAGCACGCCGGCGAAGCTGCCGCTTCAAGCAAAGACTTAGGGCCTGTCCAACGAACCAGTCCGTTTCGCATTTTCTCCGTCAGGCCCTAAGTGTCCGTTCGGGAAGTCTGCCGGCGGAGGGCCGGCGCGGGATTTTTGCACCTGGGAAGGAGGGACCGCCGCCATGATGCTGGGACATCATGGCAAG
>JAYTQP010000584.1:0-2085 GCA_043746675.1 Rhodospirillales bacterium
TGCAAAAACTGATCGACCCGACCTTCCTGCCCAGCCAGGCCGGCACCACCATCGTGCAGGAAGCCCTGGCGGTGCGGCATTACAAGGTGCCGGACGCCAATTTCCAGACGCCGGCCGGCCAGCCGCATTGCACCTACCTCGTCGCCTATTGCGGCCCGGCGGAAGACCTCAACCTCTGGCTCACCCATTATATCGGCCACCACCCGCCGATCATGGCGCGCTTCCCCGGCATTCGGCAGATCGAAATCTGCTCCCGCATCGACTGGTGCGGCGCGCTGCCGGTGCCTGTCTTCGCCCATATGCAGCGCAACAAAGTGGTGTTCGACAGTCCAGCCGCCCTGACCGCCGCCCTGAACTCCCCGGTTCGCCACGAAATGCGCGCCGATTTCCACGAGTTTCCACCCTACGCAGGCGGCAACACCCATTTCCCGATGCTGACCCGGGTCGTTACGATCTAACCGAGCATCGGTGACGCGGTGAGATTGTCGCCGGGCCACACGTACAGCGCCAGCAAGGGTTCGTCGCTGGTGCGCATCGCGTGCGGCAGCCAGGGCGGATGATGGATCAACTGCCCCGGCGGACGCGGCGCGTAGCCCCGATTGCCGCGCTGCCAGAAAGCGGTGCCGGCGAGCGGCAAATACAGTTCTTCCGCTGCGTGACGGTGGGTAGGGTAGGCGGTGCGCGGGCCGAGCAGCAGAAATCCGCTTGCCATCCGTTCCGCACGGATCGGGCCGCGCAGCCCGATAATTTCGGTCCAGCCGTAATTATCCAAGAAAGATTGTTGCAGTTCGGCATTCGTGTAGCTTTGCCGCCATTCCAGGGTTGCGACCTCGGCAATCACTTGGGCGGCCAGCGCCTCGGTTTGCGGCACGCTGGCCGCCATCGCGCTTGGCAAATGGCGCAGGGCCGGCAGGCCGCGCGGCGCACCCGCAACCGCGCCGGCGCCGGACGGCCAGCCGGCCAGCAGCGTCTTCGGGGCGCCAACATCCTGCAAGCCCCGCAGCATCGCCGCGGCCAGTTGTTCCAGCATGGCGATCACCTCGTTACGTTATGCCGGCAGGCGGCGGTGATGAAGATCATGGATCGCAGCTATTGCGCCACATCGGCAAATCGGGCCAGCCGGACCGCCGTATGTCCGCGGCTCGGGCGCAGGCTGGGCATCACCAGCAGACAGCGGTCATATTGCGTGCGCACCTCGCGCGCGCCATCCATCGCGATCAGGGTGTTCCGCCGGGCGACCACATCGCCGCCGCGAAAGGCTTGCAGAAAACTGAAATCGCCGCGCGCGGTGATCGCCTCGGTCACCTCGGCAAAGCGGCATGGCCTGCTGGGCGGCGGTGGCAGCGCCGCGCAGGAACCGATCACCCCCAACCGGTGCAGCAGCCCGCTGACCACCGCGATGGTCACCTCTACGGTGGCGGGCGCCCAATGCTGGCCGGCTTCGAGCAGGATCGCGGTGGCGGTGCCGGTTGGGTCGGCGAACCGGCCATAATCGATCAGCCGGCGCCCGCCGGCATGGCCGTGATCGGCCACTACCAGGCCCGGCGCCCCGATCGCCAGCGCCAGATCGCGCCCGCGGGCAGTCTGCCCGCACAAGGTCAGCGGATCGGACGGCCACAGCATCGAATGCAGATCGAGCAGCACATCGACGCTATCCACCAAAGGACGCAAATCGCGGGCGCGGTTGAGCTCGTTCGATCGGCGCGGCCCGTCGAGCACCGCGATGTCCCACACGCGGTTCAGGTCTTCATCGCAATAGCGGCTGGCGGTCGGGTGGGCGGGATCGAACCGTTCGAACGCGTCGAGGTTGTGGAACACCAGGCTCAGCCGGCCGCGCCGGGGGCGCATTCCTGCCTGCAACAGCCGCGCCAGCACAATCGCGCCGGCAAGTTCGTTGCCGTGGGTAACAGCAAAAATCGCAACATGCGGGCCCGGCGCCAGCGCGGCGTGGCTGATCACGCCGGCCAGCCCGACGTTGCCGGCGCGCCAGGGTGAAAGGTCCGGTGCGGCCAGCGCCACCGCGAACCTCGACAGAGCGAGGCTGCCAGTACTCTCGGGATCGCTCATCGGCGCAAACGATCGGCC